>NZ_JBFROW010000054.1:0-31090 GCF_041471665.1 Vibrio sp. 10N.261.51.F11
GGCCTCCTCCTACTCGATTTGACGATTATTTGAGGAAGGCAATCGACGATGTATTCCGAAACAGGTTCTGAGTGATTGAACGGAGCAATTCGTCCTTAATATGTAAACAGTGACATTTTTCTTGGTTCCATGATTGTTCAAACAAAATACTTAACATCTTTATTTTTGTGACTCACGCATAAGAAAGCGCTTTCTTTGGTGGGGTTGATCACGGTTTATATTCACGAGATCGATTTATACTCTTTCCATACCAACTGAGCGGTTAGAGCCAATAAGATTAAGAGTGCATAGTGAATGTGGGCTTAGATTTGATCTTCTTTAAATCTGTTCGATTGGTTTTTTTAAGAAAAACAAAGAAAGCGCTTTCTTTTTGAAAGTATAATTTGGAACATGGAGTTATTATGAAACTTTCTAAGCTTACCCTTGCTTGTTTAGTCGCTACTGCTGGCTTGTCTACTGTACCTGCTGTACATGCCGAAAAATCGGATGGATTTGAATTTCACGGTTATTTCCGTGCTGGTGTTCTATTCAGTGAAAATGATGATTTTAAACGAGCAAAGTTCCCAGCATCTAAAGAGCGTTTAGGTCGATTGGGTGTTGAGTCGGATAGCCACTTTGAAGTTGCACTGCAGAAAAATTTTGAGAATGACGGTGGTCAGAAAATTCGAATCAAAACACGAGCAGCAGCCAACAATGCGGAATATGCAACCAACCAACTTGGTGCCAATGCCGATGCAACCAACAGCGAAATTGGTATGGCAGAAACTTTTGTCGAGTTTGAAGGTGTATCTGAAACCGGTGTTGTATGGGGTGGTAAGCGCTTTTATGGTAAAGATAATTACATCTTTATGACCGACTTTTTCTACACGGATATGTCAGGTACTGGTGTTGGTATTGAAGGTGTTGAGCTAGGTGGTAATAAGTGGGACTTTGCTTATATTGCAAGCGATGACTCTGGCGATACAAGTTTCTGGGGTGACAGCAACAACATCATGCATGCACTTCATGCTGGCGTGAACTTTGGCAGTGTTGAGCTTCACGCTATGGCTAAGTATATGCCAGACAATATGGTCGATTTAGGTTTTGGTAATGGCCCAGAAGCATTCGCTGAGAATGGCTATGAAATGACGGCAATTGTTCACACTGAGTCTGTCTTTGGGTTGTCAGATAAAGGTTTTACAAAATACATCGCGCAGGCTGGTAAAGGCTTAGGTTCAGGTAACCTTTTAGGCGGTACTCTTACGACTTACAACACGTACAAGCCTGGTAGCGACTATCAAAGTTGGTTAACGACAGGCACGGGCTGTGGTACGTCTTGTTTGAAGGCTGTTGATGAAAACGATGTATCGCTACGTGCTTTAGCATGGGGTGGGTACTTTTTTGAAAATGGTGTGAATATTTTCCACTCTCTTCAAACCCAGTACAACGATTTTGACAATGGTGACACAGACGGCTGGGTATCAGCAATGGTGCGACCAACGTTCCCAATTTCAGAAAACTTCTTTATCGCTACCGAAGCTGGTTACATGTACAACTACGAAGACCGTAATGGTGAGTCAAAGAATTCTTATGATTACAAGCTAACAGTAGCACCGACTCTAGTTGTGCACTCTGGCTTCGGTCCATCTCCAGAAATTCGCTTCATGGCATCTTACCTTGATGGTGAAATGCAAGATGGTACGGGTAAAGAGGGCGACTTTGTTGTAGGTATTCAAGCTGACATGTGGTGGTAGAATTTTTTACCTTCGGGTCTTAAGTGATATCGAGCATACCGGGGGAGTGGTATGACGGCCTTGCCTTTAGGGCGGGCAAGGTTCTCGATATCCTATTTATTGCAATAGTTGAGCTCTTTCCTAGCAGCACAAAGAGTTTCATTTTTATTGCTATGAGTCTTCCATATTTGAGTTTCGTTTCAAATGTGTTCTTGCCAAAGATACTCATCGACCGCTTCGAAAGGAGCGGTTTTTTTATGTGTGACATATCTAATCTTTTAAGGTTTAAGGGGGAAAGGGTTATGAGTTATGGGAAGAATGTTGCTTTCTAAATTCGCGAGGGCTGCATCCATTTTGGGCCTTAAAACATTTGGAGAAATAGTTGCTGTCAGAAAAGCCGCAAGACTCAGCAATGTGTTGGATGCTTTTGTTGTCGTTTAATAATAAGGATGCCGAGTGTCGAATTTGAAGGTCTTTGACGTATTGGTTTGGGGATGTATTTAAAAACTGCCTGAATAACCTTTCTAGTTGCCGCTTGCTGATATAGGCCGCTTGCGCAATGGTTTCTGTATCTAATCCTACTTCTTTGTAATGACGGTCAATATGTGCGAGAGCACGGCTCAATGCCAGGGTTGTTCTTGGTAAGCTATGGGTCTGTTCTTGATATCGCCGAGCAAGTTCTATCGCAAGTTGCTGCATTGTGCTCGTCAATATGATTTCAAACCCCTGTTCTGCGTTGTCGTATTCCGATTTGATTTGTTGTAGAAGTCCATTGATTCGTTTCAACTGAGAAAGTGATAACGTAAGCTTTGCTTGATATTCAGATGCTTGTCGAGCAATTGGTTCTACCTTGAAAAGCGCTTGATAACCTGGCATTTGACGCATTGAAGGGACCTCAAAAAAAGGCAATGCCGTATCAAACATCAAGTTTACAATCTTCAGTTTATTTACTTCACAAAATCCATGTTCAATATCCCCATTAATAACAAATACATCTCCTGTACTTAAAGGGTAAGAGTGGCTAGCTACCGTATGCTTTCCACTACCACTCACAACTAAGAAAAGTTCAGAAAAGTCATGGCTATGTACGTCAAAGTCGAAATCGTGATGACCATCGACATAGGCAAATTTTATCTGAGGATATCTCTGATGACTTTGGAGTCTAAACTTGGTTTTCATGTCGCTATTTTACCTATTTCTGTCGCTTATTTGGTAGTTAAACGCCGTGGTTAAGATTACTATTTTTTGAACAAAGACAATATTAACTTTTAGAGCGAGAGGTCAAATTTTTGCTCTAAGTAAAAAAATAGTAGGACTTTAAATGAATACTGTGGAAATTCTCGAAGCACAGAAGCAGCTTGCACCCATAAGTCGACAAGCGGCTACTGAGGGCATTGTGCTACTAAAAAATAGTGATTCAATATTGCCATTGCAGGCTAGTGATACGGTGTCTCTTTTTGGTCGCTGTCAGATTGATACCTACCGAAGTGGCACTGGATCTGGTGGAGCTGTGAATGTCCCTTATTCCGTTAATGCATTACAGGGCTTGTATGAGAATCCAAACATCAATCTTAATCTCAGTTTGGTGGAGGTATACAAACGTTGGGTCAAGGACAACCCGTTCAATGACGGAGGAGGTGGTTGGGCAGCAGAACCTTGGTTTCAAGATGAAATGCCTCTTTCAAATTCAGTTGTGATGGATGCCGTTGCCAAATCTAACAAAGCCGTTATTTTTATCGGTCGAACGGCGGGTGAAGATCAAGATAATGCACAGCAGCAAGGCAGTTACAATTTAACCGCGCTAGAAATACAAATGTTGGAGAAAGTGACAGAATATTTTGATGATGTCATTGTGATACTGAACGTGACCAACATAATCGATATGTCATGGACAAGTTCACTTAAAGGTTCTGCTGCGATTAAGGCTGTTCTGTATAGTTGGGCCGCAGGTATGGAAGGTGGGCATGCTTTAGCTGATGTTTTATCAGGTGATGTTAGCCCGAGTGGACGTTTGACCGACACTATTGCGCACTCTTTATCTGATTATCCTTCCAGCGCTAGCTTCGGAAATAAAGAGCGTAATCTGTACCAAGAAGATATCTATGTCGGGTATCGGTATTTTGAAACTTTCAATCCTAAAGCTGTTCAATTTGAGTTTGGTTTTGGGCTGTCCTACACCCGCTTTTCCAATCAATTAAATGCGCTAACGATTCTTGGTTCTGGCTCTGAACAAGAGTTGGTCTTCGATATTGAAGTTAAAAACATAGGCGAGAAATACAGTGGTAAGGATGTGGTTCAACTGTATGTTGAATCGCCTCAAGGTCACCTTGGTAAGCCTTCACGAGCACTGATCGGTTTTGTGAAAACACCGACCTTGGACCCGCAAGATACGGTGTGTTTGACTATTTCATGTCCTCTATCTTCCTTCGCATCATTTGATGACTCCGGTAAAACGGGACACCCAAATAGTTACGTACTTGAAGCTGGAGAATATCACTTTTATCTAGGAGGAAGTGTTCGCCAGGCAAAGCTTGTTAGTGAGAGCGTTAAAATAGAAGAGCTGTTAGTTGTTGAGCAATTAACGGAAGCACTTGCTCCTGTCACCGGATTTAGTAGGTTGATCCCAAAAGGCAACGAGGAAAATGGTGTTTACAGTTGCGATTACGAATCTGTGCCGCTGCGAACTATTGATTTGAGTAAACGTATTCTGAGTGAGCTTCCAAGCTCTATTCCTCTTGGTGAAGATACGGGCATTCGTTTACTGGATGTTAAGCAGGGGCGAGCGAACATTGACGAATTTATCTCGCAAATGACCGTAAAGCAGTTAGCGACAATTGTTCGTGGGGAAGGTATGTGCAGCCCTAAGGTGACGCCAGGTACTGCTGCTGCTTTTGGGGGTGTTTCGCCGAGCTTATTTGATTTAGGTATCCCTGTCGTTGCAGCTGCTGATGGTCCGTCTGGTATCCGAATGGACAGCGGACATAAAGCATCTCAAGTCCCAATTGGTACATTATTAGGCTGTACATGGAACCCAGAACTGAATGAGAAACTATTTCATTTAGTGGGGAAAGAGATGCAAGCCAATCATATTGATACGTTGCTTGGTCCTGGGATTAACATCCACCGCCACCCTTTGAATGGTCGAAATTTTGAGTATTTCTCAGAAGATCCATTTCTCTCAGGGGTAATAGCTGCATCTCAAACTCTTGGTCTTAAAGCTGCAGGAGTATCTGGCACAATCAAGCATTTGGTGGCGAATGATCAAGAAACGTCACGGTTTGATGTTGATAGTGTTATATCTCAAAGAGCACTTCGTGAGATTCATCTGAAGCCTTTTGAAATAGCGGTAAAACAAGGAGGAGCTTCGAGTGTTATGACCTCCTACAACCCTATTAATGGTCACTGGGCTGCATCCAATTACGACCTCAATACTACGATTCTTCGTGGGGAGTGGGGTTATAAAGGGATAGTGATGACGGATTGGTGGGCAAAAATGAATGACCCAATCAAAGGTGGCTCTGAAAGTCGAAGTTACACATCCTTTATGCTTCGCTCTCAAAATGATCTTTATATGGTTGTTGAGCATGATGGTGCGGAAAATAACGTGTCGAATGACGATACGTTACAGGCGCTTGAAAACGGAACGTTGAGCTTAGGGGAGTTGCAACGAAGCGCGATGAATATTTGTCGTTTTATTATGGACTCTCCAGCAATGGGTCGCCCATTAGTCGCTTTTGATCCAGTTAAGAGCTTTGAGGCGACCCAAAATCTTAATAAACAACAGAGTAAAACTGATGGAGACTTTTGCTCTCTGACGGCAGAGCAACATGCAATAGTATTACCACTTAATATCAGAGAAAACCGTAGCATTGTTTTGGAAGTTAAACAGGCTGGTGTGTATCGATGTGCAGGTATTGTTAACTACGATAGTGGCACTTTGGCTCAATCTGCGTGTAGTTTAAGTCTCAATAACGTGTACGCGATGTCTCTATCAGTGAATGGTACTAATGGCGAGACAGTTTCAGTTGAGGGGCTCTCCGTTAAGCTTGATAAAGGCTTTTATTCTTTGGATATTGAATTCATCAAATTAGGCTTAGAATTGGAGCAAT
The DNA here is from genome assembly GCF_041471665.1 of Vibrio sp. 10N.261.51.F11. Taxonomy (NCBI): domain Bacteria; kingdom Pseudomonadati; phylum Pseudomonadota; class Gammaproteobacteria; order Vibrionales; family Vibrionaceae; genus Vibrio; species Vibrio sp. 10N.261.51.F11. Next base: position 5,822 of record NZ_JBFROW010000054.1, read on the forward strand.
TAGTATTTTCGTTTATGCCTGAATAGGGCTAAGGGATAACAGTCGTTTATTTAACTCTCGTTGCTCAAAAAAGAGGTAAAGTGAGAGAAAATAAACGACTACTTTGAGGTTGAGTTATTGTGCTTTTTGATATTGCTTCATCGCGTCAACAAAGGAGTTTCGCATCCCTTCGATTCCTAATCGCTCAGATTCTTCAACGTAAGTCAGTGCTGCACTAAAATCTCCAGATGAAACCGAGTTTTCTATAAGAGTTTGATAAACCTCTTTCTTATTCAGTGTATTTTCCGTTAATAAATCTGATTGGGCTACGGTTGATTCTGGAATAATTTGTTGAACTCGCTTTTGACGGTTTTGTTCTTCAACAACGGTGGTTACCGCTGTGAATTTAAAATCAAAGGAGACTTTCCCGATTGCAGAATGAGGGATGGCGTAGTCCGTGTTATGAGCGATGTTTGCCTGGATATCACCAGAACGTATCGCCATATCACTTGGTTTTTCGACAGGAGTTGTTTCCGCGAGTGCTTCGCTGGTTGTGAATACGACCAAGTAAGCAGGAGCCTCGCCGTTTAAGTAACGTTCTTGCAGTTCGATTTGCGCGCCATATTGTGCACCATCAAGCAGGCTAAGTGGTTGGTACTTAATACTTTCATTGCCAATGACATCTAGCGGCTGGTAATTTTTGTCTAAGACTAAAAGTGACGGAACGAATGCTGAATAACTAGCATTTGAAGTCACTGAAAAACGAATAGCATCTAGTGTTGCAGGAAGCTTTAGCCCTCCAGCAAAGGATCGGCCCGATTTGAACTCGATCTTAGGGCTTGCTGTGGTGATCGAAACAGATGTTTCTTCTGGGTTCGTAACGCTTTGATATTGAATTGTACTCAGGTTTTCACAGCAGTTTTCGTTGTTCTGTAGTGACTCTAGCCCCGGAGAAGTTTTGTGGTAGCTAACCGGTGACTCTGTCACTGTTGAACAGGCGCTTAGTGCGAATACCGCTGGTAGAATTGCTAAATATTTCATAATTTCTCACAGTTAAAAAAGCATATCTGATTCAGAGTGCCTGATTGATAATAGAGACACACTACAAGAAAGCGCTTTCTTTTTGAGTGACGAACACCAAATTTAAAGAAATACTCGCTAATAATTAGTACGAATTAGGTAACAGGCTGCCGTTGGGCTGTTACCTAGATTGAAAGTTAACGAGATACCGAACTTAACAACTGAGTAAAGCGTTGCCATGATTTTTGGTCAGCTTCATGTTGATAGTTATTCGATCCGAATACTGTGAAGGCGTGTGGCGCACCACTATAAGTGATCATCTCATGCGGAACTTTGGTTGATTCAAGTTGAGCGGCGAGGCTTCCAAAGTCGTGCATTGAAATCATGGCATCAGCCGTGCCGTGGAACACGACTACGGGAGCTTTAGTCTGCGAGTAGTCTTGACCTTTTGGTGTTGATAAACCGCCATGGAAGGTAACATAAGCTTTCGATGGGATACCCGCACGAGCGGCTTCTAAAACGGCTGCGCCACCAAAACAGTAACCCATCATCACGTTGTTATCTAAGTTGCCGCCAAGTCTTTTCGCTTCCATGGCACCAGCGTTGAGCAACGTACGCATTTTTTCTCTGTCTTTATACAGCTCGCCTGTATGTTGCTTTTTATCTTTCACTTCCGTAGGGCGAATGCCTTTACCAAATAGGTCGATGGCGAACACGTTGTAACCGAGTTCGTTGAGCATCTCAGAACGTTTCTTTTCGTAATCAGTTAAGCCATCCCAATCGTGAATTAGCAGCACCAAAGGCGCTTGGTCACTGGCCTCACTCCAATAACCTTCGTAATCCATACCATCGACTTGGTAAGTGATGTTTTCTCCTGAAATCGCAGAGAAGGGCAGTAAAACTGAAAACAGGCCGAGCGTAGTGATTGTTCGCATGCGTGATTCCTTTCGATGACAATTGACGTTCCAATCGAAAGTATAGATAACGCGATGATTCTCGCCAGATTTCTGTTTTTAACTTGAAATGTATGGCAGGGATAGCAGGAGGCTATTGCTGATGAATAGCCATCGAGAGGGAGTACGATGGCTGTTTTGTGATGTTCTCAGCTTACCAAAACTTGAATAGCTAAACTGGGGAATAAAGAAAACAATTACCAAGATGCGTTGGTTTTGGTTTTGCTAATGCTCATCTCTGGATACTTACGCTGATAGCGTGGCAACATCGATTCATTGCCTAAGATGCCGCCTTGATGGATATAGATGATGGTTTTGGTTGGGTTGTCTTCTTGCCATCGCTCTAGGCATTGCCACATCAATGGGTCGTAGAGTAGGTCGAATTCAATATCCGTTTGTTCTTGTAGACCCAACCAGGTTTGATAGTCCTGTTGATACAACTTACCAAAGTGGTGTTTGGTTTTGAGCGGTAAGATCTGTGGGTGATCGGATTCGCCAAGTTCATTGAATTGCTGCGTTAAATAGTCGCTGCCGCCAACACACGCACAGGTTAACACTGGGATGTTGTGCACTTTTAAATGCTTATGCAGATATAGAGCCGTACTGCCGGTGCCTGCTGGTAGTGCGACCACGAAATCGTGTTTGTTTTCGAAACGCGTCCAGCTGAGTATTTCCATCGCCAGTTGCTTCACGCCGTATTCAGAAAGCTGAGAGCGTCCACCTTCAGGCAATACAATGCACTGAGAATCTGGCTGTCTTATTTGCTCAATATACTCCTGAGGATGAAGCTCAGAGCCCGTCTCTTTGACTGAAATAACCTTGGCGCCCAAGTCTATAGCTCCACGGTAATTGCCGATTGGACGTTCTTTTAGCCATTGAGGAAGGTGGTCAACGTAAAACTCAAGCGTCCAGCCTTTAATTTTTGCAAGTGCGGCTAGCGAGAACAATGAGTTGGCTTGAGCGGAACCATAGCTTATTAGGGTGGTAGTGCTTGGGTGCTCGTCTTCCAGTAGCTTCATGAACTTTCTGGCTTTGTTGCCGCAAAAGTGGGAATGAAGCTGATCGTCACGCTTCAAGAAAAAGGTGTGGTCGTTGTATTGATGTTGAGTTATAGGGCTATTATTTAGTTTCATCGCACTTAGACAAAACGCTGACTAAGAAGCCAGCATTTTTAGTTCAAATAGGACTAACAAGTATCTAGTAGCCTGCAAGTGCTGTAAACCAACTAAATCAAGTTTTCGTTCGATATTGAGCCTCGAACTATGAATTCATTTGCTCTGAGATTGATGCGGATATATCGGTTTGAAAGGTGATTTTAGCGGTACATCCACCACAGCTGCGATTGACCAATTCAAAGCCCCACTGGAAGCGTTGACACAAGTCCTCGACAATCAATAAACCTAATCCATGACCATTCGGATTGTATTGTTCCTGAAGGCCTTCACCTTGGTCTTCAATCACAATACTCTGTTCGGACAGGGTAACCGTGACAGTGCCACTATTGGTCGCTGCAATGGCATTCCTCAATAAATTGCCGACCAACATATTCATGATCGCGCTGGTGGCTTGAATGGTCGGCTCTGATTGAATGTGTAAGGATATCTCGACTTGCTTCTCATCCGCCTGTAATGAATTCTTGGAAACGATAGCTTCTAACTCTTGCTGACTAAACAAGCGCAGCGGTGCATCGTCACTGTTTCTTTCATAACGAACTAAACCAAGCAGTGCATCGACCATTTCAGACATTTGAACAATGGCTTCATCAATACGTTCAACCTGACGAGATTGAAATTCGGTTGTTTCGCTTCTCAGTAACAGTTTGTTGGCACCACGAGCAACAGTCAACGGAGTTCTTAATTCATGACTTGAATAACGAGCAAACGCCTGTTCACGTTTGATCAAGGAATTGATTTCTCTACGGTATTGATTGAGTTGGTCTGTTAACTGACGAAACTCAACAGCTGCACCTTCACTGACATCAAACTCTTCATTAAGGTTGAGCTTATTCGACTCAAGCTGTTCAGAAAGAGAGTTGAAGGGCTCAATCAGTCTCTTAGATAGGCGATAGAGCAACGCACCAAAGCCAAAAATCAAGATAGAAAGCAGTGTGAGTACAAAGGTGGTCGCGTACATGAGTTCAGAAACATCCAACTCAACAAGGTCTATCTCGGAAAGCAGGATAATTGGAAAGGTTTCTCCTTCGTCAGTGTATTCTCCCACATACACCATACGAGATTCTGGTTCTTCGCCGACTTCACCAATGAAGCTCTCTTTATCTTTAATAAATTTGTAATATTCGGCAGGAATGAATGAAGGATCGTTATAGGCGATTGTCAAATCATCTATTCTTAACTCACCACTTTCTCCTGCTTGAAATAACCTTACCGCATAATCTCGGTCAATCAGGATGCGTCTTTCACCGACCCGATCTTCTGACATGTAAAGCGCGGCAACAAAAACGACATAGACGAATGCAGATACAATCACGGCCATCAACCCAAAGAAAAGCGCTAGGCGGCCTGTGAGGGTTTTGGTGCTTGTCAGAACATTTGAAATCAATTCGATGGCTCCAGACGGAATCCAACTTTAGGAACGGTAATCAACATCGGGGTGTCAAAAGGTTTGTCGAGTTGATTACGCAGTTGATAGATATGGCTACGTAACACATCGTTGTTGGGCTCGTCTTCTTGCCATAGCTTGTAGGAAATATCTTCACGAGTCACTACTTCAGGTGCTTTTTGGCACAGCATCTCAAGTATGGTGTAAGTGGTTGGGTTAAGCGCGAGCAGTTTGTCTTTACGGTAGGCTTTACGGGTTTTTTGATCAATGGTGAGTTCATCAAACTGAAGCTTAGAAGAAGCCACTTTTCCTCGGTAACGACGAACAAGCGCTTTCATTCTGGCTTCCAAAATATCCAAATCAAAAGGTTTGGTTAGATAGTCATCGGCACCATGCTCAAACCCTTTCAACATATCATCGCGGCTATCTAACGCGGTAAGCATTAGAATAGGCGTTGCGTTGCCTTGGTCTCGCAGTTTATTACAAACCGTGAGGCCGTCCATTCTTGGCAACATCAGATCCAATATGATGATATCAAATGAGTTTTCCAACGCGAGTTGCAGGCCGAGTTCGCCGTTGTCCGCATAATCGAGTTCCATGCCAATACACTCAAAATAATCAAATAAGACACCTGCGATTTCACGGTTATCTTCGACTAATAGAACTCGTTTCATTTTGATTCTCATACAGAAATAGACGGTAACATTATCCTGAGTGAGCGTGAAAAATATGTTAATAACATAACTTTCACTTATGGGAGGGTAGATTGGATTCAGATTAAAAAATAGAAGAACGTATTATGTCTGAACTTCATATAAGCCGCCCCAAGATATCTACATCGCAGATCAACCCTGCGGTTTCTCTGTCTATCATTGTGCCTTTTTACGATGAACAAGAGGTATTGGAAGAGTTCCACTCTCGCCTTACCAAGGTGCTTGATAGCTTGCCCATCAAGAGTGAAATCGTTTATGTCGATGACGGTAGCAAAGACAGCAGCTTGGAGTTGGTGAGTTCATTCACTTCAATCAACAGCTCAATCTCGGTGATTGGTTTAAGCCGTAACTTTGGTAAAGAGTCAGCCATGAGTGCTGGCCTTGAGCATTGCCGAGGACAAGCGGTGATCTTGTTAGACGCAGACCTGCAAGATCCGCCGGAGCTGATCCCACAAATGGTTGCCAAGTGGCGCGAAGGCTATGACGTTGTGAATATGCAGCGCAGCCAGCGTGATGGTGAAACGTGGTTTAAGAAGTTTTCAGCGGCGAGCTTTTACAAAGTCATGAATGTGGCTGCGAAAATCGATGTTCCTGAAAATGTCGGTGATTTCCGACTGTTAAGCCGAGAGGTTGTCGACCATATCAACCAACTGCCTGAACGTAACCGTTACATGAAAGGCATCTTTTCATGGCCAGGTTTTAGACAAGCAACGATTCAGTTTAAGCGCGATGCTCGCTTCTGTGGCGAGACGAAATGGAACTACCTGAAACTCATCGGATTGGCGATGGATGGCATCACATCATTTTCTATCCGCCCACTGCGTATTGCGACGGCCGTTGGTGGATTAGTGGCGCTTACCGCTTTTGTGTATGGCGTCTTCATCGTGTTCAAAACCATGATGTTTGGTGAGCCTATTACTGGCTACCCATCCATGATGGTGGTTCAACTTGCCCTTGGCGGCATTCAACTTCTGAGTATTGGTTTAATGGGGGAATACATAGGTCGTATTTTCATTGAAACCAAGAACCGCCCTTTGTATCTGATTCAATCGGTGGTCGATACCCCAGCATTAAAAACACATTTTAAATTAGAGGAGTCAGCATGAGCCTGAACCGAACGCACCTATGGTATTTGTTGGCTTTTGCATTGGTTCTAAGGCTCTTATCTCTGGCGACATACCCTTTAATGGATACTACGGAAGCGCGCTATGGAGAAATGGCTCGCTTGATGGTAGAAACCGGCAATTGGTTAACCCCTCAATTTGATTACGGCATCCCTTTCTGGGGTAAACCACCGTTGTTCACATGGATGAGTGCGGCTGGGATTGAGCTGTTTGGTTTGAGTGAGTTTGCTGTGCGTGCACCTCACTGGCTAGCAGGTTTTGCGACGATTCTGTTGGTTGCATACATGGCTAAGCGTACCGGACAAAGTGCCTTGGTGGCGGCTGTGGTATTGGCGACATGTGGGATTTTCTCTATTGCGGCGGGTGCTGTGATGACCGACATGGCGTTAACGTTAGCGATGACCATTGCCATGTTAGGTTTTTACCTATGTTGGTTAGGAGGAGAGAGTTGTAAGGGAGAGGGCAATGCTGAGACTAATCGGTCTTGGGGTTATGTTGGTTTCATTGGTTTAGCACTAGGCTTGCTTGCAAAAGGGCCGGTAGCGATTGTGATCATGGGTATCGCTGTTTTCCCTTGGTTAGTATTGCAACATGGCTTCTTTGGCGCTTTCAAAGTGTTATGGCAACGCTTTCCACTGTTGTCTGGCTTAGGTGTGATGCTGGCGATTGCCTTGCCTTGGTACATCATGGCTGAAATGGCAACACCGGGTTTTATTGATTACTTTATTGTTGGCGAGCACTTTAAGCGTTTTGTTGTGAGTGGCTGGGAGGGCGATTTATACGGTTCTGCCCATGACCAAGCAAGAGGCATGATCTGGTTGTTTTGGCTTCAAGCAGCTGCACCGTGGTCGATTGTGTTGCCTATTTTGACTTTCGCCCGTCGTAAGAAAATCGCAGAAGTTAACGCTGAACATAGTGGATTGTTTTCATTCCTCGTGTGTTGGTTGGTCTCTCCTCTGATTCTTTTAACCATGGCGGGTAATATTCTTCCTGCCTATGTGTTGCCAGGCATTCCTGCCCTTGGCTTGTTGGTGGCAATGCTTGTAGTAGAAAAAGATAAGAAGTGGTTCTCGAGTGTGGCTTTAGTGCTACCTGTGTTGCTAATGATTGCAATGGTCTACCTCAACTTAGGCAAAGCGAATGAGAAAAGTGACCGTATTATCTTCGAACAGATTACGGATGAAGCGCCGAGCTTTTATGTCGGTAAACGACCGTTCTCCGGGCAGTTTTACAGTCATGGACAAGCGAAAAAGTTACTCGATGTTGAACAGTTAGATGGTATCGACAAGTTCTATCTGATTGGTAAAAGAGCGGAAGTAGAAACCAAGATTAAAGACAACGCGTTAACCTGTATTTTAGAACCGACGGTGAAGATCAAGCGCGCTCTATTTAGTTGTCATAGCCAAAATATCAAACCAAATCTATCGTTGAGCTATATTCGAAGTGATGGCGATGTTCAATTTTAACTCGTCATCGAGACTGTTTAGCCACAAGTTCGACGCGCTAAACAAAAAACTACAACCTCACCATAAGATGATTAAATTCGCTATGGTGGGGGCGGGTGGCTTTGTTGTCGATTGTGCCGTGTTTGCATTGCTGCATTACGTTATTGGGCTGCCTTTGATGAGTGCTCGAATTGGCTCTTTCATCGTTTCAGCAACGACAACCTGGTTTGGAAATCGAGTGTTGACCTTTGAATTCAAAGGGCAGGGGAATTGGTCCGAAAAGCTGATTCAATGGCAAAAGTTCATGTTCTCTGCATCAATATCGGCGATACCTAATTTGCTGTGCTTTAAGTTGATGACTGAATTGCTGCCTGCATTTACTGGGGCAGTGTTTATCGCAATGGCGGTTGGCATCTTGGTGGGCATGGTCAGTAACTATTTGCTTAGTCAGTATTGGGTGTTTGCTCGTTAGGCTATCTTGTAACAGACACAAAAAAGCGCAGCTAAATAGCTGCGCTTTGTGTTTTTACGATAGCGAAGTCAATCGGTTCGCGATATTAGCGTTGTGCTGCGCGCTGGCGGTTCTTGCCGTTACTTGCAGGTTTGCCACCTTGACCATTGCCCGCTTTGTTACGGTTTGGTTTGCCATTTCCGCCGCCATTACCTTGTGATTGCTGACCACCAGGACCTTTCTTAATGAAGCCAGTCGCTGGTTTACGAGCATTGCCATTACCGCCACCTTGGTTAGCATTACCTTGGCTACCGTTGCCGTTACCATTCGGCTTCTTGCCACCCGGTTTCTTACCAGAGTGGTTACGTGGGCTTTCGCCACCAAGACCTGGCTGAGATTTACTGTGCTTAGTCGCAAAGCGTTGTGAACCGTGACGACCAGACTTACGACGTTGTGCCGGTGTTTGTGCATCAAAGTCTTCTGCTGGTACTAGGCAGTTTGCTTTGTCACCAATTAGGTGCTGTTTACCCATGCTGATCAGTGCTTCACGGATGATTTTCCAGTTTTCAGGATCGTGGTAACGAAGCAGTGCTTTATGCAGACGACGTTGACGATCACCTTTCGGCACAGGAACATCTTCACGCTTCTTATATTTCACGCGTTTCAGAGGGTTAGTCTCTGAGTAGTACATCGACGTTGCATTACACATTGGCGATGGGTAGAAGTTCTGTACTTGGTCACACTCGTAGTTGTGCTTTTTCAGCCACATTGCTAGGTTAAGCATGTCTTCATCTTCTGTGCCCGGGTGAGCAGAGATAAAGTAAGGAATTAAGTACTGTTTCTTACCGGCTTCAGCGCTGTACTTCTCGAACATCTCTTTGAAACGATCGTAAGTGCCCATGCCCGGCTTCATCATCAGATCCAGTGGGCCTTTTTCAGTATGCTCTGGAGCAATCTTCAAGTAACCACCAACGTGGTGAGTCACAAGCTCACGAACGTATTCTGGAGATTCAATCGCTAAGTCGTAACGTACACCAGAAGCGATCATGATCTTCTTAACACCCGGTACTTTTCTCGCAGAGCGGTACAGGTCGATAGTGTGTTGATGGTCTGTGTTTAGCTTTTCACAGATTTTCGGGAACACACATGATGGACGACGACAGTTAATTTCAGCTTTTGGATCTGAACAACCTAAACGGTACATGTTCGCCGTTGGGCCGCCCAAGTCAGAAATAGTACCTGTGAAGCCCGGTACTTTATCTTTAATGTCTTCGATCTCATCCAAGATAGATTCTTTCGAACGGTTCTGAATGATGCGACCTTCGTGCTCTGTGATTGAACAGAAAGAACAACCACCAAAACAACCACGCATGATGTTAACCGAGGTTTTGATCATGTCGTATGCTGGGATTTTCGCTTTGCCGTACATCGGGTGCGGAACACGCTTGTACGCAAGGCCAAACACGTAGTCCATCTCTTCTGTGGTCAATGGAATAGGCGCTTGGTTAATCCAAAGCTCGCGATCACCGTGACGTTGAATCAGAGCACGACCTGAGTACGGGTTTGTCTCAAGGTGCAGAATACGACTAGCGTGAGCGTAAAGAATACGGTCATTGTTTAGCTTTTCGTAACCTGGGATACGAACCGCTGTAGTTTTTGCATCGTGACGAGAAGGGCGAATAGTAATAGGTTGCGCTTTTACTTCTTCTTTTTCGTCTTTCTTGGTATCACACTGAGTTTCAACTTCGTACGGGTTAACCGGAACATACGCTTTGTTCGGCTTTTCGATACGAGAAGAGTCAATGATCTTGAAGCCTTCAGGGGCCGCAGGAAGATTGATAGCAGTACCGCGGATATTGGTCAGCGTAGACATGTCTTCACCATCGGCAATGCGGTGTGCTACTTCAACCAGTGCACGCTCAGCGTTACCAAAAAGAAGAATGTCAGCTTTTGCATCAAACAATACAGAGCGGCGAACTTTATCTGACCAGTAGTCGTAGTGAGCTACACGACGTAAGCTCGCTTCAATACCACCAAGCACGATTGGCGTGCCTTTGTAAGCTTCACGACAACGTTGAGAATAAACCAGAGTTGCACGATCAGGACGCTTGCCACCTTCATTGTTCGGAGTATAAGCATCATCGTGACGTAATTTGCGATCAGAGGTGTAGCGGTTGATCATGGAGTCCATGTTACCCGCTGTGATGCCGAAGAATAGGTTAGGTTTACCTAGCTTCATGAAGGCATCTTTATTGTCCCACTTTGGTTGAGCAATAATGCCCACGCGGAAACCTTGAGCTTCAAGCAGACGGCCGATGATAGCCATACCAAAGCTCGGGTGATCGACATAAGCGTCACCAGTTACAATAATAATGTCACAGCTATCCCATCCAAGAGCATCCATCTCCTTTCTACTGGTAGGCAAAAAGGGTGCAGTTCCGTAGCACTCGGCCCAGTATTTTTTGTGTTCGTGAATAGGAGTGATATCGCTGTACATATTTCAACCTCTGATTTTTGAGGCGGGAATTATAGCGGCATGAGCCTAGACTAGCCAGTAGAACATGCCCCTGTTAGTTCTGGTGTCTTTCGTCTTTTTACGGTAAATGGCGACAAAAGAACCATACAACAGCATAGTTGAAGCCTTGAATAACGTCGCTAATTTGTGATTTTGATTAGTGTTCGCAGCAGTTTTTGATATTATTCGCGAAAATAAGTCTGAAGAAGTAGATCCACAATGGTCGAAACGTTATTAGTACAATTTGCTCCGATGCTTTTAGGAGCCCAACTGATCTTAACCCTCATCTTGGTGAAAGGGGATATTTGTCCGGGGCAGCGTGGTCGTATCCACAAGATGTTACCTGCGATTGGCGTGCTGTGGCTTGCCGTTGCCTCAGTAAAAATTGAAGCCTTTCTGGTCGTGTTTGCGATCTTTTATTTCTATTCTCAAGTTCAAACTAAGAAGACACGCGATTCTGGCCCTATTTGGGTGATGTACTTAGCTTGTGGTTTGGCATTGTCTTACGTTGCTATCCAAGCGACGGAACAAGCAACTACCGTTGGTATCATCACTACTGTATTGCTAGTGGCACTGTTAGGCTCAGCGTTTGGCCATTTACTGCTGACGATTGCAAGAACACGCTTACAGGCATTTCACCGTGTTCTGCCTGTTGTTGGTGTTTTGACGGGCATGTTGGTGGTTTTGGCAACAGTCGTGAGTGTCTATTCTTTGTCTGAAGCTCAACTAGAACCAGTGATTTCAACGCTACTGTTCAGCTTTGCTTTTCTAATCTCAGCTATCGTGGTGTGGTGTTGGCATCTACTGTTCGTTAAAACCCCGGAAAAACTTCAACTGACGGTTTCGTTACTGATGTTATTGGCTGCGGCTGTGGGTTTAACGCCAGTGTGGGCACTTTAATCGCGCACTTTCATTAATTACGTGTGCTCATTAATCACGCATTCTCTTTAAGAAGTGTGATCAGTTTTTTAGCATGGCCTTGGTAAGCGTTCTAAACTTAATTTTAGTCGGTGTGTTCGTAAGGAGTACGAGATGGATTTAAGCAACGTCAAAGGTTTCGATAGCATTATCTTGCTGGGAATCGTGAATGAGAAACTTCGCCTAGAGTGCGATAGCTTTGAAGAGCTGATCAGTATGTATGAAATGGATATAGAAAGTGTCGTGGGCAAGCTCGATATGCTTGGCTATCAATACGACCCATTGACTAACCAGTTTAAGTCTTATCCAAGATAGTCTATTTTCGCGAATCAACAGATATCGAAAATCATCGATACTGAAACTAAAAAGTCACAGATTATCTGTGACTTTTTTTGTTTCTGGCGTTTGCCTATCCGATTTAACAAAGGCTTAAGCTAGCCCAATAATGAACCTCTTAAACGACCTCAATACCATCTAAGTGACTCTTACTTTGCTGTCTTGCTGTGCTAAAGAAAGCCTGCAGGTAACGTTTGTCTTTTTCTGAGTTTCTTACCGCTGCAAACAGTCTTCTTGAAAGCCCTTTACCTAACGGCTTGCTTGCTATCAAACCTTGTCTTGAGAACTCACTGATCGCCCAGTTGGGTAATGCCGCCACACCTAAACCCGCCGATACCATTTGCACCAACATCAAGGTGTTGTCTGCTTGTTTCCACTTCTTAGGTTCTACGCCTGCAGGCTGCAAAAAGTGTTTCACGACGTCTAAACGTTGTTTTTGAACAGGATAGGAGAGCATGGTGATCTCGCTAAGATCTTGCGGATCAATGCTCGCTTTATCGGCCAAAGGCGAGTTGATCGCGGTGATAAGACGCATCTCAAAATCGAAAAGCGGCTCGTAATGAACTTCAGAACGAGGCTGTATATCTGAAGTGATCACCAAGTCCAATTCACCAGCCATTAATGCCGGTAGCGGCTCAAACCCAAAGCCTGACGAGAAATCTAGCGTTACGCTTGGCCAAGCCACTTGATATTCCTTCAAAGCAGGCATTAACCATTGGAAGCATGAGTGACATTCAATCGCCATGTGCAAACGACCATTCACATCCTCTTTTAGGCTCGCTAACTCATTCTCTGCTTTAGCGATTCTTGGCTGTATCTCATCCGCGAGCTTAAGCAAGATTTCACCCTCAGAGGTAAATTTCACTGGCCTAGTTTTTCGTAGGAAAAGCTGACCGCCAATACGCGCTTCAAGGTCTTTCAATTGATGAGAAAGCGCCGACTGAGTCAGGTGAAGAGAGGTCGCAGTGGCTGTTAACGATCCGCTGTCTCTCAAGGTGGTCAATGTTCGAAGGTGTTTAAGCTCTATCATGAGTATTCCTCATATTCCCTAAGCCAATTCAATATTTCTTAATAATCACCCTACGGTGTTTTTGATCTTTTGTAAACGTCTAGATGTCCAGATGGATCTAAACTGTTCATCTTTGGATGATTCAAGATGAATATTATTAATAAACAAGATGAATATTTGGACGTTGTCCATAGATCGGATTAAGGCGATAGTTTAGCCATCCAGACGCCTTTGTGGGAAAGTGAAATCATCAAAGGCAGCCTGACCGGAAATTAAAATTATCGAATAAGGAACAGACTCATGACGACAACAACGCATATTCTTGGCTACCCACGTATCGGCGAAAAAAGAGAACTTAAATTCACGCTCGAGAAATACTGGCGCGGTGAAATCGATCAATCTGAGCTCAAGCAACTCGGCAGCGAATTAAGAAATCGTAACTGGAATGTACAAGCTGATGCGAATCTAAGCTTTGCAACTGCGGGTGACTTCGCATGGTACGACCATGTCCTAACTACGACTCTACTTCTAGGTCATGTGCCAAAACGTCATGCTGGTGGAGCAGAAGATGAAAAAGCCTTCCCAGATTTAGATACTTTATTTCGAGTTGGTCGTGGTCAGTCTCAAGTTCAGTCTACTTGCTGCGGTGGTACGCATACGTCGAATGATGGCACTAAAGACAGTTCGGCTGCTTCCGACATGACTAAGTGGTTCAACACTAACTACCACTACATTGTTCCTGAGTTCAGTAAAAACGACACCTTTGAAGTGAGCTGGCCACAGCTGTTTGACGAAGTGAACGAAGCGATAAAAGCAAGACACAAAGTTAAGCCCGTACTTCTCGGCCCACTGTCATATTTGTACTTAGGCAAAGAAGTGGAAGAGGGCTTTGACCGCTTAACCTTGCTTCCACGTTTGCTTACTGCTTACCAAGCGATTTTGGCAAAACTCGCCAAGTTGGGCGTTGAGTGGGTGCAAATCGATGAACCTATCCTTTCTCTGGAACTTGAAAAGCAGTGGGCTGATTCATTCAAGTTGGCTTATCAAGTGATTCAAGGCGATGTGAAACTATTGCTGACCACTTACTTTGATTCTGTGACTGATACGTTAGGCAAGATCGTGGAGTTGCCCGTCAACGGCTTACACATCGATTTGGCTGCCGCACCGCAGCAACTCGATGAAGTGGTGAATAAGTTACCGGAAGATTGGGTACTTTCTGCGGGTGCAATCAATGGACGCAATGTTTGGCGAGCAGACTTAGCTTCTCAGCTTGAGTTACTGCAACCTGTGAAAGAAAAGCTAGGCGATAAACTATGGGTCGCAAGTTCATGTTCACTGCTGCATAGCCCGGTTGACCTTGAGTTAGAAGAGACGCTTAGCGAAGAAGTGAAGAGTTGGTTTGCCTTTGCAAAACAGAAAGTGACCGAGGTGAGCTTATTGGGTGCGGCGTTAGACGGTGATCAAAATGCCATTTTGGCGTGTGAGACTTACAGCCAACCTATCGTTGCACGCAAGAGCGCGACTCATGTGAATAAGCCTCAGGTACGAGAGCGCCTTAATACCATCACGAAAGCACTAGCAAATCGAAGTGCGCCTTATGCAGAACGTGCGGCACATCAGTCTGAAGTTCTCGGCTTACCGCTATTACCAACCACAACCATTGGTTCGTTCCCACAAACCGGAGAAATCCGTGTTCAACGCAGTGCCTACCGCACTGGCAAATTGAGTGAAGCGGAATATAACTCTGCATTGAAAGGTCACATCGCGGATGCCGTTAAGCGCCAAGAAGCCTTAGATTTGGATGTGTTGGTTCATGGTGAAGCGGAACGTAATGATATGGTGGAGTACTTTGCAGAAAATCTAGCAGGCTTTCAAACCACCAAGTTTGGTTGGGTACAAAGCTATGGCTCTCGCTGCGTGAAGCCAGCGATTGTGGTCGCGGATATAGAACGTGAGAAACCGATGACGGTGGAATGGTCGACCTATGCACAATCTCTGACTTCGAAGCAGATGAAAGGCATGCTGACAGGACCCGTCACTATTCTATGTTGGACATTCCCACGTGAAGACATCTCACGCAAAGAGATCACGAATCAATTGGCGTTTGCTCTGCGTGATGAGGTGTCTGATTTACAAGATGCAGGCATCAGCATCATTCAAATCGATGAACCTGCTATTCGCGAAGGTTTGCCTTTGAAAAAACGCGACCACGCAGAATACCTAGAGTGGGCGGTCGATGCCTTTAAGATTTCAGCGGCGAGTGCTAAACCAGAAACTCAGATTCATACCCATATGTGTTACAGCGAGTTCAACGAGATCATTGATTCAGTGGCTGCGCTAGATGCCGATGTGATTACCATTGAGACTTCTCGTTCGAACATGGAACTGCTGAAAGCGTTTGAAGAGTTCAACTACCCGAATGCGATTGGCCCCGGTGTTTACGATATTCACTCGCCAAACATTCCTTCAGAAGAGTGGATTGTGGATTTACTTAAGAAAGCGGCAGAAAAAATCCCAGCAGAACGTTTGTGGGCAAACCCAGATTGTGGATTAAAAACACGTAACTGGGCAGAAACAGAAGCGGCACTGACAAATCTTGTGTCGGCGACTAAGACACTGCGTAAAGAGTGGGAATCAGCTGAGGTATAATTCAGTCTAAGATTTTGGTTGATCCGTTAATCCACGATGAACCACAACAAAGGCCTCGCATTTGCGAGGCCTTCTGGTTTTATACTTGTTCGAATCTCGAGCTAGAAACTAGCTGCTACTTTGACACGTATCTTTACTGATCAGCTTCTCAACGATCAGTTGTCCGCGAGTGTTGCGAATCTTGATGTTGTAAGCCAAGCCCATGTCGAGGTTTGCTCTTACTTCAGAGTTGGTGCAGTAGCTATTCACACTCATGTCTACAACTTGGTTTAAAGGTTTAGCACCTTTTGCATCTTGGTTGTAGATCATCATGATTTCGATAACCGTGTTCTTTGCCAGCACGCGCATGACCGACAGCGGGCCATACTCAATCGGCAGGCCTGCGGATAAAACGCCAGCGCGATGCTGCGCCATCATTTCTAGCTGTCTTTGTTTGTCTTGTTCACTTGATGAGCTGCAGCCTGCAAGCAGAACAGCGGCCAGTGAACCGATAATCCATTTTTTCACGTTAAAATACTTTCTTGAATGGTTTAACAATCACATTTTGGTAGACACCTGCAGCAATGTACGGGTCTGCGTCTGCCCATGCCTGTGCATCGTCTAAAGAATTAAAATCAGCAATCACAGTAGAACCTGTGAAGCCCGCTTCACCAGGGTTATCTGAATCAATCGCTGGCATTGGACCTGCTGTCAAAAGGCGGCCTTCATTGTGAAGTGTTTGTAGGCGTTCTAGATGTTGTGGGCGAACACTTAGGCGTTTTTCTAATGAATTTTCGACGTCTTGAGAAAAAATCACGTACCACATATTGAGATATCCTTATTTTACTTCACTAAATTTGGGGCGTTTAAATTCGCTATCTTGCTAATTTACGCGAACTAATTGGTATTGGAAGGGCTAATGATAAGAAATTGTGAATTGGTGCGAGAGAGTTGTATGGTCGTTAGGGCGTGTTGATCTTTCGTGGTTAAATTTTGTTCGGGTGGGGACGCCTAGTCAAAAGCGTTTTAATCGCGGCGAGGGGGAAGTAGCCTAGTCATTCTAAGCAAATCTCCCTCAACAAAGAGTAAAACGCTTTTAGCTGAACCCTTCGGGCAGCGTTTGCTGGTCATTTCTACTACGTTATCGGCTTCTTATGGAGGCTAGCTAAACATCAAAGCCTCTGCCTTGTATAAATACCCAGCAATTCGCTGCAAAAGTCAGCTCGAAAGGTCAATACGCCCTAGTAATTTCATTTATAAAAACTAAAGACCATCGGTGCCACACGCTTAATAAAAGGTGTTATTTGTTGATTGGGCGAGGCTTACCACTTTCATCAACCGCAACGTAGTTGAATGTCGCGCCACAAACCTTGTAGCGGTCGCCGATACCGTGATCAAGTACAGGCTTAACCCAGACTTCTAGGTCGATATTCATCGAGCTGCGACCAATCTTAGTGCAGTCACCATAAACACACACAACATCACCCACTGAAACCGGCTGTTTGAACTCGATACTCGATACTGAAACCGTGACTATCTTGCCGTTAGATATCTCTTTTGCCAGTATGCCGCCAGCAAGGTCAAGCTGTGACATTATCCAACCACCGAAAATCTGGCCTGCTGCATTTGTATCAGAAGGCATCGCTAATGTGCGAAGAAGTAAAGAACCAATCGGGTTCAAAGTTGATTGAATAGTCATTGTCGTACTCTTAATGGTATTGATTGTTTTATATAAAAATAGATGTGTTTACGAGACTCGTGGTGGTCTAATTTTTAACGTCTTCACCGAACACAAATAATCAGCGGCCAATGATCACGAGTATCATTGGCCAATCGCATATTGATAATAATTGTATCAAATAGGGTATGAGGACTCATCCCTAAGGGCTATTTCTCGTCGGTATTTTTATCCGTTAACTCTTTCTGCTGGTCTTTTGGTAGATGCTTATAGATATAAACACCAGTGAGCAAGGTGAAGAGCAAGGTCGCGATGAGTAGACCAAACACTTTGAAGTTGACCCAAACATCCAACGGTAGGCTGAAAGCAACGTAAACGTTGAGAACGGCACATAGGGTAAAGAACAGCGTCCATGCCCAGTTGATCTTGCCCCATACCGAATCAGGCAGTGTGATCTCTTTGCCTAACATACCTTTAATCGCTGATTTGCCTATGATGTGACTGACCGTCAGGCCAATCGCAAACAGTGCGTAAACGATGGTGACTTTCCATTTAATGAAGTTGTCGTCGTGCAAGAAGATGGTCATGCCACCAAATACGGCAACCATTAGAAAGGTGATGACCTGCATTTTTTCGACTTTCTTGTAGATGAAATAAGTCAAAATAATTTGAACTGCAGAGGCAACGATCAAAGCGCCGGTCGCGGTATAGATGTCGTACATCTTATAAAGCGCAAAGAAAATAATGAGAGGAATGAAATCAAGAATTTGTTTCATGAGACACTGACTATCCAGTTAGTTGAGTTGCTGACAGTCTAACGAAAACTGTCTCGATGCTAAATAGCTCGAGACAATTGGGTGCCAATTAATTCAATCTAACCACTCATCGTGTTTAAAGAGTTGAAGCAGGTTATCGCATTGACGAGGTTTGATAGCGAGGTATCAGCTTTTTGATATCTTCAAGGTAACCTTCGCTCTTTAAGCTGTCTAAGGTGTTTTCGAGCTCTTGCTCACTCATGGCAAAACATGTCGATTTACCGGTCGTTAAGTCGAGATACTCGTGATATTCACGCTCTGTGAAGTGGCCAATTCTGTCCATTAATAGGGTTTTAATTCCATGGTGAATCAAGCCGTAATACGTATGTCTTTGTAAGGTCATAGCCTATCCTCCGTGACAAGCTGCAGTGAAACTGGTGCAACCTGCTGTATATTGGTTGGGTTATCTATGACAAAGCAACTCGAATGCCATTTTCTCCAACGGAACAGAATAAATTCCCGGCTAAATAGAATTGAACTTCTTTTCAAATAGTTAAAGGAAGGTACGTTCTATTCTCTGACAATCAATACGAAACAGACATCAAATAGTTTCATTTTGAGAACGGAAAAATTCTCATTATGACGCTCTCCTGCCGCTTATAAAGAGGCCTACCAACAATGATTGCCGCTAATCGACGAGCCAATCAACAAGCGTAGATAAGGATGTATTTTGTCGATTCTTGGGTTGCAGCAAGAAGTAACCATTTCCAGAGAAAACACTGCCTTCACTCACTTTTACCAATCTACCTAAATCAATATCTTGCTTGGCCAGTGTGATGTCGCCTATGGCAATGCCAAACCCTTGAATGGCGGCGTTCATAGCTTGATCGAGTGTCGCGAATTGTTGGTTGTTCTTGCTTGAAAGGTCGTGGCTGCCTATGTGCTCTAACCAAAGTCGCCAATCACTTTGCTCATTGTTGGCGTGTAGCCAAGTGTATTGGGCAAGCTTGTGTGGCTTGATGATGGTCGATGCGTCGTCGACAAGATGGCTCTGTGTAATGCTTTGTGCTTGGCAAACGGGCGCTAGCTGCTCGTTAAACAATAATTGGCTGATAATCGATTGTTGGTTTGGCTTCTTACCATAGGTAATTACGGCGTCAAACGGATCAAAGCTTGGTTCGAAGACGTGCTTGATGGTCGACGTCAGTTCGACATCAATTTCAGGATAGGCTTGCTGAAAAGACATCAACTTAGGTAGTAGCCAAGAGGTAATACAGCTCGGTGCGTTGAGTTTGATCTTAGACGGAGAGCTAGCCACTTGATTTAGAGCCGATTGCAGCTGATGAATCGTTCCTTGTATCAGGGGAACCAGTTCTTCTCCTTTCGGCGTTAAAGACAATCCGCGAGCATGGCGATAGAAGAGATCACAGCCAAGGCTTTCTTCAAACGACAATACCTGACGACTCACTGCACCTTGCGTAACATTGAGCTCATGTGCCGCGCGTGTAAAGTTGAGGTGCCTTGCCGTAGACAAAAATGCGAGCAAGGTTTTGGTTGAAGGAAGTGTGCGATTCATATCTTTACCTATGACTTTTTATCATGGCTATTATGTGATTATTTCGATTCATTTATCAATAGTGTTCTGTTTGAATGTAAATACTTAATCATCATTTATGATTCAATATGTGTATAAGTCACATTTTTTGAATATGAAGGCAATGATGAAGACATTGTGATTTTGTGAAAGGGATAGCTTCTTGACATCTTTTATTGATAGCTTAGTGCCTCAGGCTGTAAAAAAATTAATACCTTATCAATCGGCAAGAAGAATTGGTGGTGATGGACGTGTCTGGCTAAACGCCAATGAATTGGAAAGCTCGCTGTTTCAAGGAGAAGCAAGTCACAACCGATACCCAGACTTCTTACCACAAGATATTGCTAAGGCTTATCAAGATTACTGTAGTACCGATGCCGCGACTGTGGCTGTTCGTGGTGCAGATGAAGCGATTGATTTGCTGATCAGAACATTCTGTAAACCGGCGTGCGACAACATACTTATCTGCTCTCCAACGTATGCGATGTATGAGTTTTGCGCTGATGCATTGGCGATTAATACCTTGGACTCTCCATTGCAGGAAGACTTTAGCCTGAACGTCGCTGATATTGTGAATAAGGCAAAACTGGCGAATATCGTGTTTCTTTGCTCACCAAACAATCCAACGGGCAATGTGATTCCTAAATCGGATTTGATTCAGGTACTGGAAGGCACGACTGGAAAATCTCTAGTGGTCGTCGATGAAGCGTATATCGAATTTGAACCACAAACGTCAGCCGTTAGCCTTATTGAGCGTTATCCGCACTTGGTTGTGATTCGCACTTTGTCTAAGGCATTTGGACTGGCTGCAGTTCGTTGTGGTTTTATCTTAGCGAGTCAAAATGTGATGCAGTATGTCGCGAAGCTGATTCCACCTTATCCGATGCCAGATTGCTCATCTCAAATTGTATTAGACGCGTTGTCTGATGAACGAGTCTCAGTGATGCAAGATGCGACGCAGAATCTGGTTGAGCTGCGTAACTGGTTTGCTTGTGAGTTAACGCAGTTTGATTTCATCGAGTCTGTTTACCCTTCATCGACAAACTTCATTTTGCTGCGTCAAAAAGCTGGGCATCAAGTGTTCAGTGTCTTGGCGAAGGACGGCATTGTGACAAGGAACCAAAACCATGAACCGGCTTTGCGTAACTGTGTTCGAATCAGTATTGGTAGCCAAGAGAGCATGCTAGAAGTGATAACGTCACTAACACGTTACCAAACCGAATTAGAACAGAGTCAACAAGGCAAACACATTCAACAAGCTCAACATAAAGAAACTCAATCTCAACTCGATAAAGATCATATCTAGGATGGCAATGATGAAAAAGATAATACTAGGACTCGCTTGTGCGGTCGCTTTACTTGGTACAACGGTACAGGCGAAAGAAATCCGTTTGGCGTCGGACTTTACGTATCCGCCATTCAACTATAAAAACAGCGACGGTGTGCCTGTCGGGTTTGATATTGAGATAGCTGATGCCTTGTGTGAGCAAGCTAAACTCGATTGTACTTGGGTTTCACAAAGCTGGGATTCGCTAATTCCAAGTTTGTTGGCAAGAAAGTCAGATGTGATTATGGCGTCAATGCGTATCACCGAAGAGCGTAAGCGTAAGATCTTATTTACTCATAAGTACTACCAAACTCCAGCCGTGTTTGTTGCTGCTAAAAGCGCGGAGTTCAGCGTTGATGAGGCGGGCTTGGCGGGCAAAACTATAGGTGTTCAACAAGGTACGATTCACGATCGCTACGTAACCGACAAGTTTGGCAGTGTGGCCAACATTAAGCGTTACACAGGGCAAGATGAAGTGTATCTGGATCTGCAAAATGGTCGTCTAGATCTAACCTTTGGCAACTCGGATCAACTGTCATTAGCTTTCTTAGATAAAAAAGAAGGTGAGGGCTTTGAATTTAAAGGTAAAGCAGTAACCGACAAAGCCTACATTGGCGAGGGTACGGCGTTAGCATTAAGAAAGCAGGATTCAAAATTGGCGAAACAATTCAATGCTGCGATTGAAGAGATCAGAGCAAACGGTACTTACGACAAGATCGCCGCTAAGTACTTCACGTTTGATATCTATGGCGCTGATTTGTAATTCGTTTAACGCCTAAAAATTAGAACACCAAAAACAAAAATCCGAGGGCTGTAAGGCTCTCGGATTTTTGTTACAAACAATTCATCCTCTCAAGCTTCTCTCTATTGCCTTTATCTATTCTTGTTACCTAAATCCAACCGAAAACCTTGCCTTCATCACCGCACAAAGCACTGTTCACGACTCGCGTTTTCGAGCGAGGAGACCTTCTTTGTCGTGCTCCATAACTGAATTTAATGTCTTAAAATAACATAAATAGATCGATACTCTTTTACTAAGAGATTGTTCTTAAAGCAGTTGAAAGTAATCGAAATTACAAAAAAATCCAAAGTAGAACTGATTAATGGTCTAATTAGTCCCAAATATGATTGTTATCACAATCAATTAGGTTCTCAGGCCAATAGATAAACCTTAGTTCACAAAATATACATATAGTATTGTAATACAAAATTCATAGGGTAAGAATATTGTAATGAAACGTTACTGCTATGAGCGATGTGCAATTGAACGTTAGATTTCAAACTTAGCTATAGCGTTGCATATAAAAACTGTACCTCTTACAAAATGGATTCTGGAGAAGAACATGAAAAAACACCTACTGACGATTGCAGCGGCTTCAATTCTTATGGCATTTGGCGCTCAAGCAAAAACTTTGACGTTAGGGCATGCAATGTCATTAGAAAGCGCAGCTCACCAAGGCATGGTGATCATGGCTGATAAAGTTAAAGAAAAATCGAATGGTGAACTTACGATTAAGATCTTTCCAAACGGTCAATTAGGCTCTGAACGTGACCAAGCGGAGCAAGTTGTTACTGGCGCGATTGATATGGCCAAAATCAATGGTGGGTTAGCCGAATCTTTTGAACCAACGTTTAAGGTTAATGCACTGCCTTTCTTATTCCGTGACGTTCCACATATGAGAACGTTCATGCGAAGTGAAGCTGCACAAGAGATGTTGCTTTCAAGTGAAGGTAAAGGCTTCATCGGTCTTACATTCTATGACTCAGGCACACGTAGCTTCTACGCTAAAAAAGCCATTAACTCACCGGCTGATCTCGCTGGTATGAAAGTTCGAGTTCCGGGTTCTCCAACCATGATGGAAATGGTTAACCTATTAGGTGGTAAAGCAACGCCTGTACCTTTCAATGAGGTATACACGGCGCTGCAACAAGGCGTAATTGACGGTGCTGAAAATAATATTTCTAGCTTAGTTGAAATGAAACACAGCGAAGTTGCCAAATTTTACTCTATGGACCAGCACATGATGACACCTGACGTGATCATCATTTCAGAATACAAATGGGGTTCATTAACGGCAGAAGAGCAAAAGATCTTAAAAGAAGCTGCTGCTGAGTCTCTTGAAGAGCAGATCAAAATCTGGGATGCAACAGATGACATGAACAAAGAGAAAGGAATGAAAGAAGGTGTCACGTTTGTTGAAGTTGATAAAGCCCCTTTCCGTGCAGCTGTTAAACCTATGATTGATGAGGCGAAAAAAGATCCAAAACTAGCTCCATTCATTGAAAAAATTGAAGCTCTTTAATCAGTCTTAGTGAAAATATAATTTTGCCTTGGCTTTGCTAAGGCAAAATTTTTTGAGGTATCACACCATGTTAGCAACTTTCAGAAACCTACTTGATAGGCTGATTCTTTTTGTCTCTTCTTTTGCACTAATGTTACTTGTCGTTACTGTCACTTGGCAGGTCTTTAGTCGTTATGTTTTGAATGATCCAAGTAACTGGACTGATGAACTTGCTCGTTATGCGATGGTATGGCTTGGCTTATTAGGAGCAAGCTACTTATTCGGTATCAAAGGACACTTAGCAATAACGTTATTGGATGGTTATCTTAAGGGTAAAGCACATATCGCATTACATGTACTCATCAATATCATTTCTGGCGCATTTGTATTTCTAGCAATGCTTCAAGGTGGCATCGCCCTAATGGGAAGAACCACACAACAACTCTCTCCAGCACTGCAATTACCGATGTCGACGGTGTATTCAATATTGCCGATTTCAGCCGTTATTATCCTCATTTATTTGGTCATGAATACGTTTGATCTTTTTTGTGAACCCAACAAAAAATAAGTTTTAAAAGGACTCTATATTATGGATTTGTCCATTGGTGTTTGGCTGCTAGGCCTATTCTTATTCATGATCGCGATAAGCATGCCGATTGCGATTGCAATTGCCATGTCATCTTTAACCATCATGTATTTCATCTTACCGTTTGAAGTCGCCAGTATTACTGCGGGTCAAAAAATCATTACCGGTATTGATAGTTTCAGTTTATTAGCCATCCCTTTCTTTATCCTCGCGGGGAATATAATGAATGTAGGTGGCATCGCGAGTCGACTCATCAACCTTGCAAAGCTCTTGGTTGGTTGGATCCCGGGCTCACTTTTTCACGTGAACATCTTCGCCAATATGATGTTTGGCGCCGTTTCAGGATCAGCCGTTGCAGCAGCAGCTGCGGTTGGTAAAACCTTAGGCCCAGAATTAGAAAAAGATGGTTATGATAAAAACTTAGCAACAGCAGTAAACGTTGCATCTTGCCCGGCAGGCTTATTAATACCGCCGAGTAATTCACTGATCGTATTTTCAGTGGTATCGGGTGGAACATCCGTTGCGGCGTTGTTTATCGCAGGGTATGTCCCAGGTATTCTAATGGGCTTAAGTTGTATGGTCGTCGCCTATTTCATCGCTAAAAAGAAGGGCTACAAAACAAGTGCGAATGACGGCTTCACAACGAAAGATGTGCTGAATATTGTTTGGCAAGCAACACCAAGCTTAGGGCTTATTGTTGTTGTTATTGGCGGTATTATTGGTGGTATATTCACTGCAACAGAAGGGGCATGTATAGCGGTTCTATACTCTTTTATACTGTCACTCTGTTACCGAACCCTCAAATGGGCACACTTTCCGATAATTTGTAGAGAAACGGTTCAGGTTACTGGCATTATGCTGTTCTTGATTGGTGCTTCTACCATTATGTCATGGGCAATGGCGTTTACCGGTCTACCAACCATGATCAGTGATTGGATGCTCTCTATTTCAGACAATCCAATTATCATCTTTATTCTGATGAACCTGATTCTACTGATTGTGGGTATGTTTATGGACCTTACGCCAGCCGTATTGATCTTTACCCCTATCTTTATGCCGATTGCTGAGCATTTAGGCATGCATCCAATTCACTTCGCGATGATGATTATCTTCAACTTATGTATTGGCATTGCAACGCCACCCGTTGGTACGGCGCTATTTGTGGGTTGTAGTGTCAGTGGCTCTAAGATTGAAAACGTTATAAGAAGTATCATGCCGTTTTGTGCCGTATTGATCGTCACACTGTTGGCCATTACTTTTATTCCTGAAATTAGTTTGGCTCTGCCTCGTGCGTTTGGACTCATCAATTAGCCTGACAAGGGTAAGATTTACCGAATCAATATCGATCATTACCTAATAAAAAAACCGCCTCATGAAGGTAATGCCGATCAGTTAAA
>NZ_JBFROW010000055.1:0-42412 GCF_041471665.1 Vibrio sp. 10N.261.51.F11
TTTGTATACTATAATAATTTAAATTTTATATAGAGATTTACATGAAAACAGCAGTAATTACAGGCATTACAGGCCAAGATGCAGCATACCTTGCAGAATTGTTACTAGAAAAAGGTTACAAAGTATACGGTACCTACCGTCGTACAAGCTCTGTGAACTTTTGGCGTATCGAAGAGTTAGGGATTGAGAATCACCCTAACCTGGAACTTGTTGAATACGATCTAACGGATCTTTCTAGCAGTATTCGTTTACTACAAAATACTGGTGCAGATGAAGTGTATAACCTTGCTGCGCTTAGTTTTGTGGGCGTATCATTTGATCAACCACTTACTACTGCAGAAATTACCGGTATCGGTCCGGTTAATCTTTTAGAAGCTATTCGTATTGTTAACCCTAAGATTCGTTTTTACCAAGCATCTACTTCAGAAATGTTTGGTAAAGTACAAGAAATCCCTCAACGTGAATCTACGCCATTTTACCCACGTAGCCCATACGGTGTTGCTAAACTGTATGCTCACTGGATGGTGATTAACTATCGTGAGTCTTACGATATTTTTGCGACAAGCGGTATTTTGTTTAACCATGAATCACCGTTGCGTGGTCAAGAATTCGTTACACGTAAAATCACTGACTCTGTAGCGAAAATCAAGCTAGGTAAGCTAGATGTGCTTGAGCTTGGTAACATGGATGCGAAGCGTGACTGGGGCTTTGCTAAAGATTATGTAGAAGGTATGTGGCGTATGCTTCAAGTAGACAAGCCTGATACTTATGTGCTTGCTACAAACCGCACTGAAACAGTTCGTGATTTTGTTACGATGGCATTCAAAGCTGCTGACATTGAATTAGAGTGGAACGGTTCTGAAGAGAACGAAACAGCAACAGATAAAGCGACTGGAAAAGTGGTTATGAGAATTAACCCTAAATTCTACCGCCCTGCAGAAGTTGAGCTGTTGATTGGTAATCCAGAAAAGGCGAAGAAAGAGCTTGGTTGGGAACCTACAACGACACTTGAAGAATTGTGTGCAATGATGGTTGAAGCTGATCTTCGTCGTAATGAGCAAGGTTTCTCATTCTAGTATTTGACGTTTTTTGTAAAATGGCAGCAGTTTTCTGTTGCCATTTTTTTTGAGATTAAATTATGAAAAAAGTATTGTTAACTGGCGCTGATGGTTTCACTGGCAAGTATGTTGAAAGTGAACTGCTCTCAAGAGGCTACTCAGTGGTTGGGCTCGTTTACCGCGAAGCTAAAGATGGTCAGGTTGCTTGCGATCTAACTGATCGTAACGCTGTGTTGGAGTGCCTCAAAGAAATAAAGCCGGACTACATTATCCATCTTGCTGCGCTGTCTTTTGTTGGGCATTCTGACCAAAAAGCATTTTATGATGTTAATGTTTTTGGTGCTTTGAATTTGCTAGAAGCCGCGAAAGAACTTGGGCTAGAATTAAAGAAAGTGGTACTTGCAAGCAGTGCCAATATATACGGCAACCCCGAGAATGTGCAGCGTATTTCGGAAACCGTTTTACCTTCGCCAGTTAACCATTATGCAATGAGCAAACTTGCTATGGAACATATGGCGAAGTTATGGTTCAGCCAGTACCCAATGATCATTACTAGACCATTCAACTACACTGGTCCTGGTCAAGCTGGGCAGTTTTTGATCCCGAAAATTGTGTCTCACTTTCAGAAAAAGGCTTCTGAAATTGAGTTAGGTAATACCGATGTGTCTAGAGACTTTAGCGATGTCCGTGATATAGCATTAGCCTATGCGAACCTTTTGGAATCTGGTGCTCAATCTGAAATCGTGAACTTGTGTTCTGGTCAAGTGACTTCACTACAATCGATTATCTCGATGATGGAAGATATTGCTGGTTACAATATCAAGGTTCGAGTTAACCCTGACTTCGTTCGCGAAAATGAGATAAAAATATTAGGTGGTGATAATACTAAACTTACATCGTTAACAGGCAAGGCCCCCTCGATCATGATCGAGAAAACTCTGGCTGACATGTATCATGCAAAATAAGTTGTTGATCAACGTATCGCCAATCAGGGAACCATTGACGGGTATAGGCTACTATACCCTTAATATCCTTAGTGAACTGCTCTCGCGTGATGTGGATGTTATTGGTATAAGGAATGGCAAGTTGTTAACTCCAGAATTACTGGTTGAACTTGTCTCTCAATTTCAAAATCCGATGTCAAATGATAAGTCTTTAAGCAGTAAGAAACGATTGATTGTAGAGTTTTTAAGAGCAATTCCAGGTGTTTATCAACTTAAGAACTATTTGTTGTCTTTGCGAGCACAAAAGCGATTAAAAGGTTTGGCAAATCAAGGGTATGTCTATTTTGAACCAAGCTTCATACCCTTTGATTACGAAGGAGTAACAATTACTACTGTCCATGATTTGTCGTTCCTGTCTCATCCTAGTTTCCATCCTGCAACAAGAGTTTCATACCTAACGAATAAAATGCAGGGCTCAATTTCTAAATCTGATCATATAGTTGTAGATTCTGATTTTATTTTGAAAGAGCTTCATGACTTCTTTCCTGACAGCAAGGATAAGAGTTCCACGTTGTATTTGGGAGTAGCCGATGGTTTTAGGCCTTATGTAAAAGGCGAGTGTGATGGGTTACTTCGTTCACTGAAAATAAAGCATAATCACTTTGTTCTGAGCGTGGCAACGTTAGAGCCTAGGAAAAATTTAAGCAAGCTGATTGATGCTTATAAGCTGTTACCCATATCGATTCGTAATCAGTGCCCTTTAGTCTTGGTTGGAGATCAAGGTTGGAAAAATACAGAGCTTATGAATAATGCGAAAGATTTGGTTGAGCGTGGTCAAATAATTTTTACAGGTTACGTAGCTGATGGTGACTTAAAGCGTTTGTATGCATCGACCGCTGCTTTTGTTTACCCGTCATTATATGAAGGCTTTGGATTGCCGGTTATTGAAGCGATGGCGTCTGGAGCCCCTGTGATTACGTCTGATATTGGCGCGACAGCTGAGGTGGCTGCAAGTGGAGCTCTTCTTGTCGACCCTTGTGATGAAGTTGCTATTTCTGATGCGCTTGTAAAGCTTATTCTGCACCCTCTAGATAAAGTGAAACTGGCAGAGAGCGGTATTAACAGAGCTTCTAAGTTTAAATGGTCAAATACGGTTGAGCAACTCCTTGAGATAGCGTCTGTTACCTCAAGAAGTTCATAACTTAGTTCCTTGTAAGCTTATGCGATGCAATGAGTTGGTTATATAGCGCTATGTAATTATCCGCATAGCGTTTTGCTGTAAATTCATTTTCAAAACGTTGGCGTGCTCTTTGTCCGAGCCTTTGGCATAGCTGCTCATCATTGTCCAACGTTTGCATAGCCTCTGAAAATGCTGAACCATCTGCAGGTAGAACTGTGAGCCCTGTTTCTCCATTTGCATTCACATAAGAAGAGCCGGTTCCTATATCGGCACTTACAATAGGCTTACCAAACATCTGCGCTTCTACTAATGAAATCCCGAATGCTTCAGAGCGCAAGTGCGAGGGAAAGACAAAGGCTTTTGACAAAGAGTGAAGTGCGACTTTATCTTCTTCAGAAATGAATCCAACGAGTCTCACATTCGTGAGTGAGTGCTCTTTGATATACGCTTCTAGATTATCCCTTTCTGGACCATCACCAGCAATTACAATAGGTAATCCATTTAATTTAGCCGCCTCAAGAAGGTATTGCAGTCCTTTATAGTATCGAAGTACACCTACAAACAAGAAAAAACCTCTACCAACGCGGTTCTCCCACTTTTTCAGTTCGTTTTCATTTACAGTTGGATAAGTAGATTCATCGATTGCAAGAGGAATAACATCGACTTTATTCGCATATTTGATCAGGTTTTCGCTTGTCTGCGCATATTGAGGTGAACTGGCAATGATTCGGTCAACTTTAGTCAGGAAATGTTGCTCAAGGGGCTGGTAAATTTTCTTTAGTAACTTTTGTTTAACTATGTCGGACTGATAGCTTACTAAACATGGTTTTTTAGGTGCGACGAGGCTGAGCAAATCACCAGTAGGCCAAGGATATTGATAATGGATTATATCGTGTTGCTTACTTAACTTTCTAAAACGGCGAATTAGACTAAATGAAAACCCGTTAGACGAGATCTCGAAATCTTTTTTGACGACAATGATTCGACTACCTTCAAAGTCATACTCTTTATTCTCTGAGCCTAAAGTTAGGATGGTATTTTTGATGCCTTGCTCACTGCTACCTTTACAAATATAACGAATTGCTTGCTCTAAGCCTCCTTTTGTTTCTGGGTAACAAGTGCGGTAAACATGTAGTACTTTCATTAGGTTCTTAATCCATCAACTTAAATTAGGTTTATATCCAGTTGGAGCTTCTAACAATATTTGAATAATGCATTCTTCATCAAAGTTATGGCAGCACAAATCCAGTTGATCCAACAGGGGCTGCATTTCGTTCCAACTGAGTATCTGTTCTCTAGCCGTCATTATTTTCTGGTGGCCGCTGCCTTCCACATTATCCCCAATTAACAGCTCTTCATAGAGCTTTTCGCCTGGACGTAGTCCGGTGAATTTTATAGAAATATCGCCCTCTTGAGGTGATCCTTCTATATTTTCTTGCATACCCATGAGGTGAATCATTCGTTTCGCTAGGTCTAAAATCTTGACTGGTTCACCCATATCGAGGACGAACACTTGACCATTGTTACCCATTGCTCCTGCTTGTATAACAAGTTGAGCAGCTTCGGGGATCAGCATGAAATAACGAATGATATCAGGGTGAGTGACAGTTACAGGGCCGCCACATTTGATTTGCTTTTTGAATAATGGAACAACCGAACCTGAAGAGCCTAAGACATTCCCAAAACGTACCATTGTGAAATTTGTGGTGTTTTGCTTATCTGCCAACGCTTGAAGAACCAACTCAGCCATGCGCTTGGTTGCCCCCATTACGTTGGTTGGTCTCACTGCCTTATCTGTTGAGATTAGAGTGAAGTTTTTTACCCCGGTCTGGATCGCAGCTTCAGCGCAAGCAAGTGTGCCAAACACATTATTACGAACGCCTTCAACAATATTATCTTCAACTAATGGAACATGTTTATATGCTGCAGCATGGTAAACAGTTTCAACTCCATGCGCTGCCATCACTTTTTCTAAGCGGTTTTGTCTCTGAACGGAGCCAAGAGCTGCAACAATTCGAGTTTCGCTTTTTAAGTTTATTTTTGTCGAATTTAGTTCTTGGTCGATTTTGTAAAGGTTGTATTCATTTAACTCAAACAGCACAAGAGTTTTGGGTTTCTGTGACATGATTTGACGACATAGCTCAGAGCCAATAGAGCCTCCAGCACCAGTGACAAGAACATTCTTATTAAAAATATTTTGCGCTAAAAGTGCCTTGTCAGGGTCAACTGCAGCTCTTCCAAGTAGATCTGCAACGTCTAAGTCCTTTACGTCAGTTGCTGTCGCTTTTCCAGCAGCAATATCTTCTACTGATGGAACGGATTGTACTGCGATTGGCCAATGTGACAACTTTTCAACCAGCCTCAAGCGCTCTCCTTTATTTATCCCATTAATGGCTAAAAGCAGCTTTACGGGTTGATAAAGGGATTGAAGGTGTTCAAATTCACTTGGGTGATGGACCTTTAGTCCGAACATTATTTGACCTGACTTTGTAGGGTCATCATCAAGTAAAACTACTGGGTTGTATTCGTCTCCCTGAATTAGGGCATATGTTAGATCGCGACCAGTTGCTCCCGCGCCATAAATAAATACATTGGGCTTCTGACGTTTAAACCAGTGATAATAAATTGAACGGATGAGGATTCTGGGGCCACCTAAAGTCAGCGTTGCCAAACCTGCATAGATAAATGGAACACTTCTAGGGATGAACGAGTGGAAAAAAAAGCCGCTCATAATTAAAGCTAAGGTGGAAATTATTACGCCAAAGAAGATGTTGCCAACTGCGGGCAACATCATATAACGTAAAACTGCTCGGTACATCCCTAGCTTAACAAAGCTATAAATAGTGATCGATACAGTAACAAATAGTGTTATTAGTTCTTCGACTTCTACTTCAAAAAATGCGTTTCCAAGTCGTAAGACAATCGCCAAATAGAGTGAAATAACGATAGCAAAAATATCATAGCCAATACTGATGAAACGCTTATGCTTGCGTTTAGCATTTAGCAAAATGTGTATTGGTCTGATCATGATATTCCTTAACGTGTCACTGAGCGTCTTGAGTTTGATTGTTGTTAGTTTTTAGCGTGTATTTTAATGTTCTTAAGTGCGGTAAGCTAGATGTAATTGGTTGTTATGTGTTACCTAATCGGTTTACTGTTTATTTTGTTTGTTATTTGTTCGATTGTTGAGCGGTTTGTTTTATGAAACTTTTGGTTACAGGTAGTACTGGTTTTGTCGGCTCTAGAGTTGTTGAGTTGGCCAAAAAGCGAGACTGGGCAGTCATTCCGGTTGTGCGTAAGCAAATAGAGCCACTAACTAATAGCTTGGTTATCCCTTCCATTGATGCTTCTACCGATTGGTCTGGTGCATTCGAAGGTGTGGATTGTGTTGTTCATTGTGCTGCTCGAGTGCATCAAATGAATGAGAGTGAGCAAGGTGCTTTAACTGCCTATCGAGATATCAACACCCTTGGCACTTTGAACCTAGCGAAGCAAGCCGCTGTAGCGGGCGTTAAAAGGTTTGTATTTGTCAGCTCTATTAAAGTTAACGGTGAATTCAGTGAGCCAAATTTACCCTTTGAACCGAATTTAAAGAATACTCCGCAAGACCCTTATGGTTTGAGCAAGTATGAAGCTGAAGTTGAGTTGGCTAAGCTTTCAAAAGAGACAGGGCTAGAAGTGGTTATCATTAGGCCTCCATTAGTTTATGGGCCTGGCGTCAAAGTAAATTTCTTATCTATGATGCGTTTGATTGATAAAGGCATTCCGTTACCGTTTGGTGCTATAAAGAACCAGAGAAGCTTGGTTTATTTGGATAATTTGTCCGATTTGATACTAACTTGTTGCGAGCACCCTTCAGCTCCGGGCTATACCTTCTTAGCTTCTGATGATCAGGATGTATCGACAACTCAATTGATGCAAACCATCGCTCATGCTATGGGGAAATCACCGCGATTAATTCCAATCCCAATGTCTTGGATACAAGCTGGATCGTCAGTTTTAAATAAACAGCACATAGCGCAAAGAATATGCGGCAACCTCCAAGTGGATATAGGTTTGACGAAAGAGATCTTGGGATGGAAACCTCCTGTAAGTTTTGAACAAGGGATCAAAAGAACCGTAGAAGCTTACTTGAAGTCGCATTGATGCGTTTTAGGTAGCTTATGGCTTTCATATCCATAAATTCTTCAGGTATCCTTTATTGATTAGTGGTGCTTATAGCGCCCCATGTTTTCAATCCGAATTTGATAGGACACATATTTTGATTCGTTTGTTAGATTTTGTTTTTGCTTTCTTTGGCCTGCTGTTCCTATGGCCAGTATTTCTCATTATTTGTATCCTTGGTTACTTTGATACGGGGTCGCCTGTCTTTTTTCAGACCCGTGTAGGTCGTAACAAAAAACCTTTCACCTTGGTCAAATTCCGCACCATGCCAGTCGAAACCAAGTCTGTAGCGACTCATTTAGTTGGAGCGAGTTCAGTGACTAAGCTTGGTGGATTCCTGCGTAAGACCAAGCTTGATGAACTGCCTCAGTTATACAACGTACTTAAAGGTGAAATGAGTTTAGTTGGTCCAAGGCCATGCCTGTTTAACCAGCAAGAGCTGATTGATGAGAGAGAGTCGAGAGGAGTGTTGTCGGTTAGACCGGGTGTGACGGGGTTAGCTCAAATTAATGATATCGATATGTCGACGCCTAAGCTGTTGGCGGAGTGGGATAAAACGATGATTCAAACGCTCTCAGTAAAACTCTACTTTATTTATATTCTACAGACAGTTTCAGGTAAGGGCTCTGGAGATAGGGTTTAGTGAATAATGGCGTAAGTAAGCCGAGTGGATTGATTAAGCAGGGAATTCAACTTGGTTCTCTTAAGGTTATAGGTGCAATCGGGGCTTTACTAGTTAACCTATTGCTGGCTCGTTCATATCAACCTGAGATTATTGGACAATATTTTATCTCTCTTGGCATTCTTGTTTTTGTATCACAATTGGCTACATTAGGAGGGGGGCGATTACTCGTAAAGAAGATTGCCGCTAGTTATGACTTAAAAGAAAAATACTGCGCTATTTCTGCTACTTTTTTGCTCTCATTATTGGGTTCATTGCTCTGTTTTGGATTGTATTTTGGGGTGTTAGTTAGGCTACTTGACTTTACTGTCAGATTAGGTTTATTTGAAATATACGTAATGTCATTGTTTTTTTTAACAATTGCTATATTTCAAGGGTATAATAAATCGCCTTTGGGGGCGTTTTTTCAATTTGTTTTACAACCATTTCTATTTGTTTTTTTAGTTCTGATTATACCTCAACATTCTCTTATTAAATTGTATTCTTTTAGTGTCTTTTTGACGCTAGTTATTGCGCTAGGTTATTTGATTAAAATGGGTGATATAGGGTTTAGTCGAATATCAGTTGTTGAGTTAAATAAGACATTCAAAAGCACATTGCCATACCTGTCGATTATGGTTCTTGGTCTTGCGGTTACACATCTGGTGCTGCCTTTATCTTCATTTTGGTTAGATGATAAGAGTATTGCAGTGATGGGAGTTACTGCTCGTTTAATGAATGTTTTGTTCTTTGTTGTTGTTGGAGTAAGAATATTACTCTTACCTCGTTTTACTAAAGCGGTGAGTCTTAAAGATTCAAAAGCAGTATTGAAGTTGGGTTATGTGGGGGCATTCTTTCCTGTCGTTACCATGCTGTTTGGTGTGATGATTATATTTGTTTCCAGTGAAGATATTATGAGGATGTTTGGGGAGGAGTATGTATCTTTTCATGAATTATTGATTTATAGCTCACTATTGCTGATTCCTGCAGCTTTTTTGGGGTGGACTGAAAGCTTTTTAATAGCCCAAAATAAATTAGGCTATATTACTATTTCAACAATTATGTCAGCACTAGTCGTTTTTGTTTTACTCGCTGTGTTAACTATTAACTATGGAGTATGGGGGGCTGTGTTAACCTCGATTGGAGGAAAAACTATTTATACTTTATTCACGGCTTACTTTTCATGTAATTTTCAAAGGAGCGTACAGAAAAGTTAATTCTTATATTGAGCAATTAAAACAATATCACCGCTGTGTGTGAATAGTTTTGACTTTACTATTGACCATAAGGTTCCCAATACTCGGTGTTTTTTACCTGATTTTATTCTTCTATCTTGGTCAAAATAGAGTGCTTTTACTTCAAAGTTCAATCCTTTGATAAGCTTTACAAAGGTGATTGGTGTAAAAGTGTAATAGTGGTCATTACTGACTTTTTCTCTTTGTAGTAATAGAGCGGGGAGCGCATGTTTTATATTGTATGCATTTGGTACCGCAAAAATAACTTGTTTGGTTTTTACAGTGTTCATTACTTTGTTTATGAAGCCCGTTAAATCAATCATATGCTCTAAAACATGAGACAAAACGACATAATCATACTCTTCCTCTAGATACTTACTTTGACCGTTGAATATGTCGCAATGATCAACATGGTATCCTTTTTCTTGCAGTAATTTAACGCCCTTTTCATTGATATCAAGTCCTGCCGTATAGCTGGCTTTCTGGGAAATATTGTGGAATTGATGTTCTCCTTGTTCTATGTACTTTTGCATAGAGAGCATATCAATCATATCTACACAGCCAACCACTAAAACTCGCTTATCTTCACATAGTTCCGGGATTGATTTGCGTCGGATATCTAGTACCCCTACTTTCTTAAATGAGAGTTGAGCATTATCCCCAACTTTGGTAGATGTAGTAATTATGTTCACTATTGTTTCCTTTTATGGGGTAGGAGAGTACAGCTCTTGAAGTAAATATTGGTGGTAAAGGACAACATCGCTGGCTTTCCAATCTTGATAAAAACTGTTGCCATAAAGGGTTACTGGTTTTTCAAGGAGTAAAGAATGTAACCCTCCAGTGGAGTTTATTGTATATATATGCTCACTTTGAAGAACGCTTTCAAGTAAAGCTCCTTGGTTGCAAATGAGGATGCCTTCTTGTTTACAAAAATGGATTTGTTCCTGTATTACGCAAAGTTGTTTTTCTCCAGGGTGAAGCCGAACGATAAGGGGGAGTCCTTTTGATTCTGAGTCTTGGTGTGCTTTTTTAATTGAATCAATGGCATTTGTATTAGATTGAAATAGGGTTTGTGAATCTTGTGCTACTTGACCTATGAATAAATTGAAGTTACTTGGGTGTTGTAAGCTCTTATGGCTATGAATTACCTTTCTAACTCGATAGATCTCTATTGCTGTTTTTAATTGCTGCAAGGGTGATGAATGAGGTGCTGTTGTTTTTAGGCAATAAAAACCTATCAGGTTCACAAACTGTTCTAGAGCTTTGCTTAATATTGATGAGTCAACGTGTGGTGGACGAAAAGTTAGTAATCGTTTTTTTAGCAGTTCTATTTCTCTAGGCGTCACAGTACGAGTTCTTCGCAATTCTTCTATTTTATGATGATGATCTGCATCCGCATTTACCCCTGTATAACTTGACTGGTATTTATTCGGGAAATTAGCTATTTCAAAGTAACGAATATTATGATGTGTAGTCTTTATTTCTAAAGCGACGTATTGAAATCCTGAGAATACCCATAGTTCATCATTTGGTTCTACTAATTTTTTAAAGTTACTTCGGTTAATACCATAGTGATATTCTCTTTGTCCCTTAATCTCTTCAATGCTTGACTGTACTGTGTTTTTCTTAACTTTACTTTGTCTAAGTAAAATATGGCTGCCAGGATACTTTTTTGTTTTTGCTAGCACATAGGTATAGATGTTCGAATGAAGTACATAAGAGGGTGTAGTATTTTCATTCTTAAGGACTCGTTGGAAAAATTCAAGTCGAGTGGCATTGTCAATGAGTATATGTACTACTTTTTTTTGCTTCATTACGCAGATCCATCAGTTGTTAGTAAGGTCCTAACCGTTTTTATTGCGATAGTTAAATCTAACTCGAAGCTGTAGTGCTTAATATAATAGATATCATAGCCTAGCTTTGTCTGCGTTGATTCTGAATTGTCGGTATATCCTTGATTTATCTGTGCCCAGCCGGTGATTCCTGGCTTTACCGTATGGCGATAGTTGTAAAATGGGATTTGCTGTTTGTAGGACTTAACAAATTCAGGTTGCTCAGGTCGAGGGCCAATTAGGGACATATCTCCCTTTAATACATTATAAAACTGCGGTATTTCATCCAATCTAAATTTTCTTAACCAAGCACCAATAATATGAATTCGATGTTTTTCTTGAGTAGCAAATTGTGTACTTTTGATTGATGCTGAATTGTACATGGTTCTGAATTTATACAGAGTAAATGTTGTACCATTTTTTCCAACTCGAGTTTGGGTGTATATTACTTTTCCTGGATCTTGTATATAAAGTAGAGCTGAAACAATAGAGCATAAAATAAGAGTTATAGGCAAAAATAGTAAGATAAGAGTTGCTTCTAGTACGGGCTTTATTTTTAAGTATCTAGAGTTTGGGATGAGAGATTGTAAGGTGGTTTCGGATAAATGAGTAGTTGATACTTGTTTATTTAATCGCTCAGTAATCACTTCCGAATGATAAACGGGTATTTGAGCAAGAGCACAATCTGCAAGGAATTGAGCTGTATCTCTTGAGTGTATTTCATGGAGATTAGTAACCAGTCCATCGGAGTTTTTTTTGATTTGATGTAGTGATATGTCTTTTTGATACTGATATATGGTAATGTTTTTATAACGTGAGTCAACACTATCTACTGATCCAGTAAGAGAATATAGTGTAATTTTTTGTTTTTTATGTAAACGATAATAGATGAGAATCCAAATAAAGGTTAAGGCAGCCCCTATAAGCAAAGCAGGACGAGAGTAATCTATTCGGATGAGTGTAATAAATAGAGCTGAAACGCCATAACTACTTATAAGTGTAATAATGAACTCATGCTGTTTATTTGAAAATAGTCTATTTTTTGACGGAAGAGTATAAGTAGTTAATAAAAATACAAACATAACCAAAATCATAGAATTAAGAACAGTGTTTGGTAAATGAGAGTATGTGAATAGACACCAACTTGTTATGATTAATTGAATGCTAAGAAGTGCCAATGAATGTTGGATCGTATAAAGCTTCATAGTAATTCGTATATTGTATTTCCTGTGGTGGAGTGTATCAAAATTTTAGGTTAGCAGCGAGGTTATAAGGTGCAGGTTTTTCCTAAATTTAGGGAGCTTAATCTCAATTTTCGACCTGTTTTACTCAGCTTTCATTCCAAGATCTAGATTAATGACCAAACTTAGTAAATCCTGGGTCACTGACGTTTGGATTGGTGAAGGAGCATGCTAACAATGACAACAACACAACCATTGCGGATCTAGTTTGACTCATGCGAACTAGCTCATTAACCAAGCGTGCATTGTTACTAGTTCCGATAATGGAGGCCAGCATTCTGGGAATTGGTTATCATCGGGAGCTAGGTGTTAGTTGTCAGAATTTATATGCTTCAAACTAGCATTGGTAAAAAGGGTGCTTCGATCATAAGTATTCTCTTTTAGATAGCGTTGTATGAAGAGTTAGAACCTTACGTGCTGATGCGTGAATTTAAGAAGCAACAACACTCAAGTTTGTTAGACTTATCCGATAAACAAAGCTTTAAGCAAGCTGGCCTGATGGATTAGCGATCACCGAATACTTAGCCTCTGCGGAATTATTTATAAAAACTTTAATTTGGAAATAAAGCATTGGTCACCATCAAATGACGCTTTTTTTCACATTCGATCATCCTACCTGCGCCCTTTCTTGATCTTCCACTACAGTTTTGACTGTAAACTGTAGTAAAATTACGCTAATTTGTTTTTATACCGATTTATTTTGAATTGAACGAGGTCAGTCCTATGTCAGCTAAGAAGCCAATGGCTCTAGTGATCCTTGACGGTTACGGTTACCGTGAAGACAACCAAGACAACGCTATCGCGAACGCTAAGACTCCAGTTTTAGACGGTCTTATTGCTAACCAACCTAACACGCTAATCTCGGCTTCTGGCTTAGATGTAGGCCTACCTGATGGCCAAATGGGTAACTCTGAAGTGGGTCACACCAACATTGGTGCGGGTCGCGTGGTATACCAAGATCTTACTCGTATTACTAAGTCAATTTCAGATGGTGAATTCGGTCAAACTGAAACACTCGTGAATGCTATCGATAAAGCAGTAAAAGCGGAGAAAGCGGTTCACATCATGGGCCTTATGTCTCCAGGTGGCGTTCACTCTCATGAAGATCACATCTACGCGGCTGTTGAAATGGCAGCAGAGCGTGGCGCAGAGAAAATCTACCTGCATGCATTCCTAGACGGCCGTGATACGCCGCCACGTAGCGCAGAAAACACACTGGCACGTTTCCAAGAACTGTTCGCTAAGCTAGGTAAAGGCCGTGTGGCTTCTCTTATTGGTCGTTACTACGCAATGGACCGTGATAACAACTGGGATCGCGTTCAAGAGTCTTACGACCTGCTGACTCAAGCAAAAGCAGAATTCACATTCGACACAGCTGTTGCTGGCCTAGAAGCGGCTTACGCTCGTGACGAAAACGATGAGTTCGTAAAAGCGACTGAAATCAAAGCGGAAGGCGAAGAGTCTGCCGCTATCGTTGATGGCGATGCGGTAATCTTCATGAACTACCGTGCTGACCGTGCTCGTGAAATTACACGTGCATTCGTTCCTGATTTCGATGGTTTTGCTCGTAACGTATTCCCAGCGATCGATTTCGTGATGCTGACTCAATACGCAGCAGACATCCCACTTCTATGTGCATTCCCACCGGCTTCTCTAGAGAACACCTACGGTGAATGGCTATCGAAAGAAGGCAAAACGCAGCTACGTATCTCTGAAACAGAGAAATACGCGCACGTGACTTTCTTCTTCAACGGCGGTAAAGAAGATGAGTTTGAAGGTGAAGAGCGTCAGCTTGTTGCTTCTCCAAAAGTAGCAACGTACGACCTACAGCCAGAAATGAGCGCACCAGAGCTAACTGAAAAGCTTGTTGCAGCAATCAAAGGTGGTAAATACGACGCGATCGTTTGTAACTTCCCTAACTGTGACATGGTTGGCCACACTGGCGTTTACGATGCAGCAGTTAAAGCGGTAGAGTCGCTAGACGAATGTCTTGGCAAAGTGGTTGAAGCAATCAAAGAAGCCGATGGCCAACTGCTTATCACTGCAGACCACGGTAACGCGGAAATGATGGTAAACCCAGAAACGGGCGGCATCCACACAGCGCACACGAACCTACCAGTGCCACTTATCTACGTAGGTAACAAAGACGTTGAGTTCAAAGAGGGCGGTAAACTGTCTGACTTAGCGCCAACGATGCTTTCTTTATCTGGTATCGCAATCCCGGCTGAAATGTCAGGCGATGTGATCGTTAAATAGTCAGTAGTTAAATAGTTGTTTGGCTCAGCGGTTCACTGAGCTTTAACGATTTTGAAAGCCCGCACTTAAAAGTGCGGGCTTTTTTATAGATGTGAGATACGAGTAAGCGAGATGAGAAGAGCTTAAGAACGGATGCGTGATGTGAGATACGGGTAAACGAGTAGCGAAGAGCTTAAGGACAGGTATTGGGTAAGAAAAACATGCAGGGGAGAACATAAGGGCACGACCTTAAACAAAAGACGAAAAGAACAGTCTTGATGAATATCGAAAGAGTGACATTGCTTGAATGATTAGGTAGCTTAAGGCTCATACTATACTTGTCTTTTACCTTATATTTAGGCTGTTTATATGAACTCAAACCCAGACCGTTGGAAGCAACGACTGCAAAACTTAATGAAAGCGCAGCAAAGGCTTGAGAGAGCGTGCTCACAAGATAGCTACAATGAGTTAGAGCTCGCTGGGTTAGTACAAACTTTTGAATTTTCTTTCGAACTGACATGGAAGACCCTTAAAGACTTACTTGAGTTTGAAGGGTTTGATGTGGCTTCGCCGAGGAGCGTTTTTCGTACGGCCTTAGAAGCTAAGCACCTGTCTTCGGAGCAGTGTGAGATTATGCTTGAAGCACTCATAAAACGAAATTTATTGTCCCACACCTATGATGAGGAAAATGTCCTTGAAGCTCAGTCACTGATCTTAGAGTCATTTTCACCAGTGATAGGGCAAGTCACACTCTATTTAAAGCTTAAATGTGATCAAGAGGGTCAATGCGAACAAGAGGTTAAATGTGATCGATAGTTATTTGGTTAAACCAGACTCGGTCGGCCTTAAGCCTCATCAGTATCAGCTGATTGAGGATATTGTTTTGAGTCATGCCGCAGTCATTCATGCCTGGGTATTCGGTTCTAGAGCCCTTGGAACTTATAAAGATAACTCCGACATCGATATTGTTATCGAGGGGCATGGGATTTCGTTAAGTGTCGTCGCAGGCTTGCAAGATCGTTTAGAACAGTCGCCGCTTCCATTCAAGGTTGACTTGCTCGTTAAGCATAGAATTACATCAAGCGAGTTACTTGCCCATATTGACACTTATGGGATTAAACTAAAGTAACCGAACGTATTATTATCAGCGTAACGGTGATGTTGATTCTTGAACCGATTGTTTACGTTTTGCCAGTTTATCTCGAATCTGAGTACCTGAATTGACTCGGTCATGTTTTTTATCATCAATAGAAAACGATAATAGTTTCATTAGCGCTATAGCTCCATCTCTACGCTTTCGATCTTCATAAGATTAAATCGTATCAGTGGACATTACCATCACCTCTTTGTATGAAATTTTAAATATAGACTATATGTTGTCTGGTGATAATGGCGCTTCTTGATGGTGAAACTTTATATTATTGATCTAGCGAGGTAAGGCTTATTGCGTTCTATCTACAACCGAACGCTCAAAATCCAGTAACCACTCTTTGCGGTTCATGCCGCCGGTGTAGCCGGTTAATGTGCCATTTGCGCCGATGACTCGATGGCAAGGTACAACAATACTAAATGGGTTCTTGCTGTTCGCACCACCCACTGCTCTTACGGCTTTTGGGTTGTCCATTCTCTTTGCTTGCTCACCGTAACTGATGGTTTCGCCATAAGGAATGGTTGTTAAAGCTTGCCAAGCTACTTTTTGAAAGTCAGTGCCTTTTATCGCTCTTAATGGCAAATCGAATTCTATTCGATGACCTGCGAAGTACTCATCTAACTGTTTCGCTGCCAGTTGGCAAAGGTCATCTGGATTGCTAATCATTAGCTCTTCGTGATTTACATGGTCAATTTCAATAAGCGACACACCATTGCTCACAATGATCATCTTGCCAATTGGTGCGTCATAGAACATTTTGTAAGTGGTGTCTTCCATGTCATCTTCCTTTTTTTAGTCTTTTTCTGCTCTCAAGCTCTTCGAATCTCGTAACTGCTCTTAAGCTCTTAAATCTTTTCGCATCCCGGTTACTCGCATCTCGTATCTGCTCTTATATCTTTTCGCATCCCGTAGCTGCTCTTATATCTTTTCGTATCCCGCATCTGCTTTAGCCCTCACACGAAGTGCAAAGCAATACCCTGAAATACCGCCGACAATGTTCCCCAAGGCTAAGCCTATAAACAGCCCTTCGACACCATCAATTTGGCTGCCTATCCAAGCGAATGGCAAGGTAAAGACAAACAAACGCATGAAGCTCCATTGAAAGGCTTTGAGTGGTTGATGCATGGCATTCATCCCACTGATCAGCATCATCACAATGCCTTGGAATCCATAGCTAAAGGGCACGACTAACAGGTAATGCCACAATATGCCTCGGACGGATTCTTCTTGAGAGAACAGGGCAGCCAAAGGAATGCTCAACGGCACCATCATTAAGAAAATCAAACCTTGGAACATCACAGCAAAACGCATACTCAGAAACAGTGCCTTAAAACTGCGTTGTGGGTTGTTTGCGCCAAAGTTCTGCGCCATGAAAGGCGTAAGCGCCGAAGTAAGAGACATCAACACAATGATAAGAATGGACTCGATACGTTGCGCTGCGCCATACGCCGCCACGGCTTCAGTCCCTTGTTTGGCCAGCATCATCATGATGATAGCGCCGGCAAGTGGGTTCAGAGCGTTAGACAAAGCCGCTGGGGTGCCTATTTTTAAGATCTGTCGCCAGTCACTGACGATGTTTGTCAGCTTAGGCGGCGCAAGCAGTTTTTCTCGCACTATCAATACGTAGAGTGAGCCACACAAAGCACCAAACCAACTGAAACCACTGGCAATCGCAGCGCCTTGAATCCCCAGTTCAGGAAAAGGCCCATACCCGAAGATGAGTAGCGGATCTAAAACGCCATTGATAAGGCCAGCCAGTAGCATGATCTTAGCGGGTGTTTTCGTATCACCGGTCGCTCGAATCGCGCTGTTGCCTGCCATGGGGATGACCAAAAATGGGATCGCGAGATACCACACCGACATGTATTCCGATATCAGCGGCAACAACTCTTGCTTTGCTCCTAGCAGGCTAAACAGTGGTTCTAAGGCGATAATACCTAATGTAGACGCGCAGCCGACCAGAAGCAGAGCCAGCAATAAGCCATGACAGGTAAAGCGTGCTGCATTTTGTGCGCTGCCTTGGCCAAGCAATCGACCGATACATGTCGATAAGCCAATACCAATCCCCATGGTGATGCAGTTAATCGCAAAGGTGACTGGAAAGGTAAAACTCACCGCGGCTAAGGCTTGGGTGCCAAGCAATGAGATGAAGAAAGTATCGACGAGGTTAAACATCAAGATCGCCACCATACCGAATATGGTCGGTATGGTCATGGTACGCAATGTACTCTCAATTGGGGCAGTTAATAGCCCGTGCTTATCTTGCATGCAAAACGCCGATAGAAACCAAAAGCGTAGGATAAACAGATGCGGGATACGAGTAAACGAAAAGCAGGGAAAGATGAGGGGTGAGAATCTGCACTTTAGCTCACAATTTTTTCGTTCCCCCCTTGGGATCTTTCACATCGCCCCCAACATATTGTTTGACCCACGCTAATCGTGGCAACTATCAAAATTTAAATGGAAATTATCAGGAGATAAGACCGATGAATATCCGTCCTCTACATGACCGAGTTATCGTTGAGCGCCAAGAAGTTGAATCTAAATCTGCTGGTGGCATCGTTCTAACTGGTTCTGCCGCAGAAAAATCGACTCGCGGTATCATTCTAGCTGTTGGCAAAGGCCGCATTCTAGAAAACGGTTCAGTGCAACCGTTGGACGTAAAAGTTGGCGATACCGTTATCTTTGCTGAAGGTTACGGCACGAAAACTGAAAAAATCGACGGCAAAGAAGTTCTGATCATGTCTGAAAACGACATCATGGCGATCGTCGAGTAATCTATTTTTCATTTAACTCTCAGTAAAAGTTATCAGAGCCAGTATTGGATGATTCATATCGTCATTCCAGAAATGAGGAACGAATTATCTGGAATCTAAACAGAGTGCGATTTGAGTAGATTCTGAATCACGTTCGTCCCTCACTGTTCAGAATGACGCGATAACGCTGAGACGCCCCGAAACAAAGAATTTGAAAGGAAATTAAGATGGCTGCTAAAGACGTTAAATTTGGTAATGACGCACGTATT
This sequence comes from Vibrio sp. 10N.261.51.F11, assembly GCF_041471665.1. Classification (NCBI taxonomy): domain Bacteria; kingdom Pseudomonadati; phylum Pseudomonadota; class Gammaproteobacteria; order Vibrionales; family Vibrionaceae; genus Vibrio; species Vibrio sp. 10N.261.51.F11. Next base: position 18,726 of record NZ_JBFROW010000055.1, read on the forward strand.
AAAATGCTAGAAGGTGTAAACGTTCTGGCTGACGCAGTAAAAGTAACACTAGGTCCTAAAGGCCGTAACGTTGTTTTAGACAAATCATTTGGCGCACCGACTATCACTAAAGATGGTGTTTCAGTTGCACGTGAAATCGAACTTGAAGACAAGTTCCAAAACATGGGCGCGCAAATGGTTAAAGAAGTGGCTTCGCAAGCGAATGACGCGGCGGGCGACGGTACGACTACAGCAACAGTTCTTGCTCAAGCAATCATCACTGAAGGCTTAAAAGCCGTTGCTGCTGGCATGAATCCAATGGATCTTAAGCGCGGTATCGACAAAGCAGTTATCGCTGCAGTTGAAGAGCTAAAAGGCCTTTCTGTTCCATGTGCAGATACAAAAGCTATCGCGCAAGTAGGTACTATCTCTGCGAACTCTGATTCGACAGTAGGTAACATCATTGCTGAAGCGATGGAAAAAGTAGGTCGTGATGGCGTAATCACGGTTGAAGAAGGTCAGGCTCTACAAGACGAGCTAGACGTAGTTGAAGGTATGCAGTTCGACCGTGGTTACCTATCTCCTTACTTCATCAACAACCAAGAAGCGGGTTCTGTTGATCTAGAAAGCCCATTCATTCTTCTTATCGACAAGAAAGTTTCGAACATCCGTGAACTTCTTCCGACTCTAGAAGCGGTTGCTAAGGCATCTCGTCCACTTCTTATCATCGCTGAAGATGTAGAAGGCGAAGCGCTTGCAACTCTAGTTGTGAACAACATGCGTGGCATCGTTAAAGTGGCTGCTGTTAAAGCGCCTGGTTTCGGTGACCGTCGTAAGTCTATGCTGCAAGACATCGCTATCCTAACTGGCGGTACGGTTATCTCTGAAGAGATCGGCCTAGACCTAGAGAAAGTAACGCTAGAAGACCTAGGTCAAGCTAAGCGTGTAACTATCACTAAAGAAAACTCAACCATCATCGATGGCGCGGGCGAAGAAACAATGATCCAAGGTCGTGTTTCTCAAATCCGTCAACAAATCGAAGATGCAACGTCTGACTACGACAAAGAGAAACTTCAAGAGCGCGTAGCTAAGCTAGCTGGCGGTGTTGCAGTAATCAAAGTAGGCGCTGCAACTGAAGTTGAGATGAAAGAGAAGAAAGACCGCGTTGAAGATGCACTTCACGCAACTCGCGCTGCCGTTGAAGAAGGTGTGGTTGCTGGTGGTGGTGTTGCACTTATCCGCGCTGCATCTAAAGTTGCTGGCCTTGAAGGCGACAACGAAGAGCAAAACGTCGGTATCCGTGTTGCACTACGTGCAATGGAAGCGCCTATCCGTCAAATCACGAAGAACGCAGGTGATGAAGAATCTGTTGTTGCTAACAACGTTCGTGCTGGCGAAGGTAACTACGGTTACAACGCGGCGACTGGCGAATACGGCGACATGATTGCAATGGGTATCCTAGATCCAACTAAGGTAACTCGCTCTGCACTTCAGTTCGCAGCGTCAGTTGCTGGTCTTATGATCACAACAGAAGCGATGATCACTGATAAGCCACAAGATTCTGGCCCTGCAATGCCTGATATGGGTGGCATGGGCGGTATGGGTGGCATGGGCGGCATGATGTAGTGCGACAAGGGTCGCATTGACTGTTCCTCAGGATAATGTACTGAGGTGGGCGGAAATATCGTTGGATATAACCGCCCTAGTTATCAACTCCGAGGATGTAATGATAACGCTCTGCCTAGAGTTCCTCTCACCCAACCTCCATACCCGAAAGGGTCTTCGAAACGGAAATATGTCAGAGGCAGCGTGCTGCCTCTTAGTTAACTATGCCGATGTGCATTCAAAGTAATAATCTTTGGCACCAACGCGCAGGAAACTGCCTTTAAAAAGGAAAGACATGGGACCGACATGCCAATGGTTTGGCATGCCCTCATAAACTGCAGCTCTTGGCTTCTTAGCTGAAAGTGAGTACTCCTCACTGACAGAACAAGAAGAGGTGCTTCAACAGTCAATTGACTGAAGCTTGTGTTTGTATTGTCTTACTCTCAACAACAGTTTGAGTGATAAGACCTACTTTGTAGCAAGTAGTAGCCTAGGGATAGTGCGAATCTGGTAACGGATTGGTGCGAAGCTTCCTGACAATGTACTCCCTGAAAAGGTGTGTCGTTTGCGCGAGCAAATAATACAGATATCGGTAATGACGACCGATTGAGAGGCTAGGCTTGGTTATAAGGTTAACGTATGTGAACTACTGATAAACAACGTCAGCCGCGACGAGCGAAATGTCTTTGTTTGTAGCAATCAATCTAGGTTGATTACTGCAAGGCGCTCTGACCAAAAGGTATGTGGACAGGTTATTCCTTTTACATCTGGGATTACGCTACTGTTGTGCCACCGTTGAATAGGTAGAACCTAAGTAACTAATTGTACAAATACAGGAACTTGGTAAGCCCAATTATTCGCCCTCGAGGCAGGTAACCCGTAAGGGGAGCTGTTGGATGAGTGGGTATGGGAGCGATGGATAAAGCGAATGCTTGGCTGTAATCGCCAAGATAGAGGTTCAGACTTTGCCTCAACTCGAAAGAGTGCAGACTTCCATTAGGTCTTTAATCGTAAGAAGGCTTGTAAAGCCGAAGGATGACTAGCGAACTTCGTTCGCTGGTTGATACTTGTCCCCCTAAGGGTGAATGATACTTCACCCTTAGGGGAGATCTATCTTCACTCCACATGGGGGATCCACCATGAGGAAAGCAAGATGAGTAAGGCACAGTGTCTACCTGCATTCTCATACTCGAACGATAGCTGGCAAACCATTAATTGGAAGCTATGCCATCAAAGAGTAAAGAAGCTACAAGTACGGATTGCGAAGGCAACTAAACACGGCGATAACAGGCAAATTAAAAAGCTACAGCGCATGTTAATACGCTCTTTTTCTGCCAAAGCGATAGCGGTAAAACGGGTAACCGAAAACCGTGGAAAGAAAACATCAGGTGTCGACAAAGTACTTTGGAATACACCAACTTTGAAATGGGATGCTATTCAATCTCTAACGAGTAAAGGCTACAAGCCAATGCCGTTAAGGAGGGTTTACATTCCTAAATCTAATGGTAAAGAACGTCCGCTAGGAATACCGACCATGCGTGATAGAGCAATGCAGGCACTGCACCTGTTAGCGCTAGAACCTGTATCGGAAACCAAAGCGGACAGACATAGCTATGGATTTCGTCCTCACCGCAATTGTGCTGATGCTATTGAACAATGTTTCGTAAACCTCAGTCGCAAGAGTAGTGCCCAATGGGTATTAGAGGGGGATATTAAAGGGTGTTTTGATTTCATTAGTCACGATTGGTTAATCGCTAATATCCCTATGGATAAAGTGATACTCAAGAAGTGGCTTAAATCCGGATTTATGGAATCTGGAAGTTGGAATCCAACAGAAGCAGGTACACCGCAAGGAGGAATTATTTCTCCTGTACTTGCGAATATGGCTTTAGACGGGCTAGATGCGGTGCTGGAATCTCATTTCGGGAAGAAAAACACCAAAGCTAGTTATAAAACTAAGGTTAACTATGTGCGATATGCTGACGACTTCGTCATCACTGGCATCTCGAAAGAGTTGTTAGAGCAAGAAGTACTGCCAATAGTTGAAGCCTTTATGGCGGATCGTGGGTTAGAACTGTCGAAGGAAAAAACATTAATCACACATATAGAGAATGGGTTTGATTTCCTAGGGCAGAACGTTCGGAAATACAAAGGCAAGATGTTAATCAAGCCTGCGAAAAAGAATGTGAAAGTCTTTTTGAAAAACATAAAAGATTATCTCGATAGTCACAAAACGGCTCCAGCGAGTGCAATCATTGCCAAGTTGAACCCGATGATCAGAGGGTGGTGTAATTACCATCGTTGGATCTGTGCTAGTGAGACATTCAAGTATGTAGATTACCGAATCTGGAAGATGCTTTGGCGTTGGTGTCGACGTATCCATTCTAATCGCCGAAAACGCTGGATTAAAGATAAATACTTTAAGTCAGTAGGGGATAGGAATTGGGTATTCAGTGCACCAAGACCAAAAGAGGAAGATGGCTACTACCGTTTGCTTTACGCATCGAGAGTGAAAATCGACAAGCATGTAAAGATTAAGGCATTAGCGAATTGTTACTTACCAGAAGATGAGCAATATTTTGAAAGTTTGACGATCAGAAGATTGAAGAAATCTTTATCAGGTAACATGAAGCTTTGGAAGATTGCCGAAAGGCAGGGTTTCCAGTGTGCGGTATGCCACCGGCAGTTTGCCTCTGAAGATGAATGGGATGTTCACCATATCATTCGACGAGTCGATGGTGGTTCGGACAATAGCGAAAATCTTATGATGTTGCATATTAATTGTCATAGGCAATTACATGTTTGAGTTGCTGGCATTTACTTAGGTAGGTGCTTATAAAGGCTTGAGCCGTATGCGGGGAAACTCGCACGTACGGTTCTTAGGGGGCGGTGTCGCAGTAATGCGTCGCTGCTACCCTACATCATCCCCCTTTCTCTATAGCAGAGAAAGTCACACATAAGCTTTAGAAAACGGAGACTTCGGTCTCCGTTTTTTTGCTCTTAAGCCTTATTTATTCGCATCCCGTATCTGTATTTCAGCTTCACCATCACCCTTTTCCCCAAAGCTCCTTGGTCAGCCTGCCTTGTGCGTAAACTGTTGTTCATCAATTTTTTGCAGCATCATGTCACGCTTAAATGGTTTTGGAAGATAATCGTTCATTCCACACTCGAAGCAACGTTTAATATCATCATCGAGCACGGATGCCGTTAAAGCGAGGATATGTGTTGCCTGAAGTTGCAGGTTTTCTTCATAGCGCCTGATTCGCTCTGTTGCCTCAAAGCCATCTACATTCGGCATCATGCAGTCCATCAAGATAAGGCCGATGTCTTGATGATGCCCTTTATATAAATCAATCGCTTCTTGTCCATCATTGGCAACCCAATATTCAATCCCTAACTTATCTAAATTGATACATACCACCTTCTGGTTTACGCGGTTATCTTCAACTACGAGGACTTTTTGACGTACAGTCGCTTCTATCGGCTCAGGTTGATGTTGAGGGGGTTGTGGCTGTGACCTTTCAAGCACGGAGTTCAACATGCTACTTAAGCGGGAACCGAGCATAGGAAGAGTCACATAGCCTGAGATAAAATGACACTCACTCATAGGATCACTAAGATTATCTTTCACTATGATGATTTTCTCCTCTGGTGCTAAGCGATGCAGTGTTTTGGCTTGGTTAATATCTTCCATCAAAGCGATCTCTGGGAGGTCAGTTGCCGCCAAGTTTGTTTCGATTGATTTTAGTTGTGGTGAGTAACCAAGGCGGAACAAGTCATCGAGTAAAAGTTTCGATGGCGCATCTGAATAATAGACAACGGTTTGTTTACGATTTTTATGTTCAGAATGATCTGATGGCACTACGGTTAATTGGAAATGAAAGCAACTTCCCACATCTTTCTCTGACTCAACGTTTATCGAGCCTCCCATCATTTCCACCATACGTGACGAAATACTAAGCCCTAATCCGGTCCCCGCAATATTGGAGGTGATGTTGGTATCTTCTTGGCAAAACGCTTTGAAAATGTGCTCTTGTTGGTCTGCTGCGATACCAATACCCGTATCTCGAACAGAAAACTCGACCACACACTCTGTTTCCAATGATGGAAGCCGTTTAGCGGTGAATACGATAGAGCCTTGTTCTGTAAATTTGATCGCATTTGAGGCTAAATTCATCAACACTTGGCGAATTTTATTCCCATCAACATGAATGTACTCTGGGAGCTCGCCATCAATTTCAACTTCCAACTTAATCTGCTTTTGATAAGCTTTAGAAGAAATCAGAGTCACGCTATCAAACAGCAGCTCTCTTAAGTCTGTCGTATGTGGATTAATTTCCAGTTTACCCGATTCAATTTTGGACAGATCGAGAACATCGTTGATCAACATAAGTAAGGTTTGAGAAGAGGTATAGATAGTCCCAAGGCAGTCTTTCTGTTCTGCGGATAGTTTGGTTTCTGCCAGTATTTCTGACATACCAATCACGCCATTAAGCGGTGTCCGTATCTCATGAGACATATTGGCAAGAAAGGCACTTTTTGCACGGTTTGCTTGTCGTGCTTTCTCTTGTGAAACAATCAATTGAGTTTCAAGTTGACTGGCACGCCACACAACATAAAGCAGCACCAGTAACGTCACCCCTCCTAATGCGGCTGTCGATAAGTAGCTGTACGACTTTATCTGCGTCAGGCTCTCTGCGATCTGCTTGGGTGTTTCGGTGAAAAGTAAGTTGAGCTCATCTTCAACATGATAAATACTGCTGGTGAGTTCTCCTTTGAGGCCGCTATCAGAGCTGTACCCGACACTCTTTAACCCTCGCTGCAATCGCCAAAAGTGGCGTTTAAAATTATTAAACGAAGCTAATGCACTGATCGTTCGGGAATTCTGTTCTATTTCATCTTGGATTTTGAACAATGAATCGACAATCTTATCTAATGTTGTCTGATCAAAATCGGTAAAGAACTGATACATGAGATCTTGTGTTTCTAAAGTCAATTCTTCAAGCTGCACATTATTGGATTCATGTACGAAGCGCTCAAGTGTCAACGCTGCATTTTTTAGTTTCTCAATGAGCCCAATTTGGTCCCTCTTGCCATGTATGCTGACTAACTCAAGGGCTAATAATGTAAAGGCGGTGTGGTACTCGTCGAGATACTCGACAACTTTGGCATAATTAAAAGAAATATTGAGGTCGCTTCGTACGATTTTCCCATCGATCTCAGCCAGCTTTTCGATCAGCTGACTTCGCTTTATATTGAGTTGTTCTTGAATCTCTGGTTGCCTTGTGGAAACAAACTGCTGCTCTTGTCGTCTGACAGAGAGCATAACGCTATAAGCTTCAGAAAGACTGAGCTGGAGATTAATCATGTCCTGCTCTTTGTTCTTCAGAGCATGGCTAACATAGATATAGAGGCCTAAAAATAACACGATAGCCAAAAAACCACGCGAAATAATTGCTTTAATGGTCTGTTTATTCGTAGGTTCCTTAACCATGCTATTCCCACTGTTTCATATCGTTCTATTCCTATATTAGAATTTAGTTTATTTTCAGAATTTTACGAACATTAGTTTTTGAATACCTGAGGTCTGTTGAGCTTTTATCAATAAATTTTTTAGGATGACATCGCTTTAGATGCGGCAATAAGTGTGTGGGCTATAAGCTTGTGAAACATGTTGATTTTCTCGCCTAGATTTTTGTTTGGAATAATAAGCGTTAGAGCGGAGGTTTCGGTCTCTGTTTTTTTTGCTTTTCGCATCTCGTTCACTCGAATCCCGCATCTGCTCTTAACCATTGCTCTTTATGATTTAGCGGCTTATATTCAACAGTACAGTTATTACATTGATTTAACATGGGTAGCTGTTGAATAAAGGACAATAAATGCTTGATTAAAAATGGATTAATCAAGTGAACAATAAGTCAGTGGAGACTCCCCAATGAAAAAACTACTTTCAGTACTTGCTGTGTCGGCAGCAGTAATGGCACCGGCAGCATTTGCTTCTTCGCCTGTTATGTTTTCAACGATTAACGGTTTCAACGCACCTGATTCAGATGCGGTTGGCGGTGTGCGTTTGGCTCTGCTTCACGGACAAGTAAACGACCTTAAAGGTGTCGATCTTGCCGTTGTTGGTATGTCTGAGACGCAAACGACCACAGGTGTGAACCTTGGTATTTTTGGTGCATCAAAAGTGAACCAAGAAATGACCGGTGCATCTCTGGGTTTCTTCAACTGGAATACGGGTAAAACAACCGGTGTTAACCTGGGTGCTGTGAACATTACTAATGATGTGAAAGGCGCGAACGTGAGTTTTGTAAACTACTCAGAAGGTAACACTATGGTTGATGTTGGTGCAGCGAACCTTTCAGAAGTGTCTACGGTTCAGGTTGGTATCTTCAACAAAACCAACAAAATCGAAGGCGTACAAGTTGGTCTGATCAACTGTGCTGACAACGGTTTCTTCCCGTGCTTCCCGATTGTAAACTTTGCTAAATAACGCTGTCGTTTAGCCTTTGGTTCTCCCATTGGCGAGCAACGTTCAGTTAATGCATTAGCTTTTAGTTACGCATACGCGATTAAAGACTAAGCCTATCAACGCCTAAACCCTTGTTTGGGCGTTATTACATTCAATTCTACTTCCACGATAAACTTCTCAAATTACCCAATAAGCATGTTGTTTTATATTTGTTGTTGCGATGTTTGAATTTATAGGTACAATGTGCGATAAATCCCTAATGATGATTTATATGCTTTGATTAACCACCATACCGTCGATTTTAAAAGGGCTTTCTTAGGCCTGACCGCCAGTTTTTTAGTAGTTTTGAGCTTGTTGCTCGTTGATTCAGCGGAAGAATCAGATAAACAGTATGGAATGGAAAACCAAGGCGTAACACGCTCTTTAGCGGAGCTCACACAGATCATAAATGCGCTTGAGTACAACATCACTGCGCTTTATCCACTGCATGGGGATACCTACGTATTCTCGCATGACAAAAAGATCGAGGGTGAGACGTGTTACTTCACCAGTGAGGAGCAACATGCCCCTCGTTTTGATTTTATGTTCTCTGGCCCTCGCGAGATGTGCAACCCGGAATCGGACCTTTATACCGAAGCGGGTAAACGCCTGTTCATCGCGCCGACCATGGCTTATTTTGCCAATACCATTGATACCATCTCTGCGATTTATTTCATTTCAAAAGAGAAATTCATTATCTCTTCGCCTTCTGATTTTGCCAGTTACATTAAGGGCGACACCTTTGATTCGGTTGTGAATAGCAGGCCTTATTGGGTGAACACGATTCGCTTTGGCTTAGCTCAAGGGCAAGACCAAGTGGTGTATACCGGCCAATATGATGACTACCTGACAGGTCAGAAAGTGGTGACCTTAACCAAAGGGATCTACGTTAATGGTGAGTTTAAAGGGGTATTGGGTGTCGATGGCTATGTCTCTAACCTAGTATCGAACCCTACCCATGGTTATAAAGTCACCAGTACTCGAGGCGCAAACAAGTACGGGTTTATGGACTTTACTTATTCCAAGCCTCTCTATGTTGATGATATTAACACCCAGCTATATCTGAGTATTGAAGAAGATAAGAGCGAGCACTTTCTGCATGTATTGGAGATGGAGAAGATTCAGCTTTCGATACTGTTGGTTTTGTATCTGCTCTCGGTTTTATGGCTATGGCGCTTCTATACAAGACAAGAGCACCAGCGTTTAAATGAGCTAGCAATGCGCGACCCATTAACGGGCTTGCTGAATCGACGTGGTTTTGAGGCTCGATTACTGGCGCAAGATGAAGAGCCGATTATTGGTGTTGGCGTGTTTGATATCGATGATTTCAAAGTCGTTAATGATCAGCATGGCCATAAAGTGGGGGACGAGGTGATTTGCCATGTTGCTCGGTTGATGCTGAACAGCGTTAGACAGCAAGATATCGTGGCTCGATTTGGTGGCGAAGAGTTTGTTGTCGCGATTACGGGTGAATCGTCTGAGTTGCTTTCATCGATCTTTGAGCGAATTCAAAACGACATTAGCCTACAGAGTTATCGATGCCCTACGGGTGACAAGATTAGTATCTCAGTGTCTGGTGGCGCGACGCTCTACTCTCTGTATAAGTTCGACAGCGTAGGGCACTTGTGGGAAAACCAGAGCATTCGTTCGTCTGATGAGCAGCTTTATAAGGCCAAGGCTGCAGGTAAGAACCAGGTGTGTATTCAGGTGTATTAATTAGTTGGATACACAAAGACCTAGTCGTGTGACTAGGCCTTTTTAATGTCTGTTTCAGGTTGAGGTTACTTCTTCACGCGGCCTTTTCTCATCCACTTCTGATGCACACCACGGCGTAGGCTCTGGAAGCTATTTTCCACTTTGTCGACACCAAGTAGGATAACCAGCGCCATTAGCGTGATGATGACAGACTGAGAAAGGTGCCCTAAGGCAATCATCATCCCTAATGCAGCGAGTACCCAGATAATCGCAGCTGAAGTCACGCCATGAATCTTGCCATCCAATGTCATCATGACCCCTGCACCAAGGAATCCAACACCCGTAATGATCTGACCAAGTACACGGGCCTGATCGAGCGTGTTGGGGGATAGGCTAATCGCCATCGTAAGGAAGAAGTAGGTACCACTGATGATCAGAATCGACGTTCGGATTCCGACGGGTTTACCGCGTGTTTGCCTTTCGATTCCGATTAAAGAACCACACAGCATGCATGCAGCGAGGCCTGCCCAGCTAAAGGGGGCAAGGTTGAGAGTTTGTTCTATAAATTGTGACATATCACCCCTCCTAAAAATTTAGAATAGAGCCGAGTATGCTAATAATAGACCGGACGATCGAACAAAAACTTTTTGTCTTAACGATTGATAAAGATTACTTAAAACCTAGCAGCCGCTTGTTGTTAAGGTGAAGGCTGGTGTCGTGGTCTCTGTCGCTTCTTGGTACTCAAGATAACAGTTATCTGCCTGATTTTTTCGGCTCGAAGGCGCATAAAGAATAATGCCATCGTTCGCGTCAGTGTTGGTAAAGAACCAGTCAGCTCTACCCGTATCCCAAACCGCATCCAAGAACGTGGATTCGACAAGCATTGACCAAGTTTGATCGTTCATCGCTGCAGGATAACCATAGACCACTGAGATATTGTCACCCTCAACATTAATCGATGCGCTAGCTGCTTTATCTAAGCCCAATGCTGATGTCTTACCATAAAGCATAGCACTTGCGCCCTCCATTCCGCCTTTAAGGCCGTTTAATGTCGAGATACGAGCATCGGTTTGAAGGTTGAGGAACTTAGAAGCTGCAGTGACCGACACAATACCTAGAATCACGATCACCACGACCAGCTCGATGATGGTGAAACCTCTTGAGCTGAACCTAAGCGCTGGTTGAGATGTGGTTGCTGGTGGAGCAACTGAGGTATTGTGTTTCATTGATACAACTTCTCTATTCAATGTGTAGGTCGAGCGGTGTCTTGCTGCTGCGTCCGCCAATCTCACGGGTTAATTTAGGTACTAGGTAGCCAGAAACCTCAGAGATTAATCCTTTAAAGTGATGCTTCGCCTCTTCATCTGAAATATAGAAGTGCGCTGCGCCCTGAACCTTATCAAGTACATGCATATAGTAAGGTGAAATACCGGCGTCGAATAGCTTTTCGCTTAATTCTTTCAATGAGTTAGCGCTGTTGTTTACGCCTTTAAGCATCACGCCTTGGTTGAGCAGAGTAGCACCACTTAACTTAAGCTTGTGGAAAGCTTGTTTGAGCTCTAAGTTAATTTCGTTGGCATGGTTAATATGGCTCACCATCACCACATTAAGGCGAGTTTGAGCTAACAATTGGCATAGTTCATCCGTTACTCGAGCGGGAATCACAACCGGTAATCGGCTATGAATTCGAGCGGTCTTTACATGTGGAATCTGTTCGATGGCATTGATCAGCCATTCGAGTTCGCTATCTTTTGCCATCAGTGGATCACCACCTGACAAGATAACTTCGTTGATCTCTGGGTGAGCCGCCACATAGTCGAGACTGGTTTGCCAAACCGACTTCGAGCCCTTGTTATCTTGGTAAGGGAAGTGACGACGAAAGCAGTAGCGGCAGTTAATCGCACAACCGCCTTTTACAATCATCAATGCACGATTTTTGTATTTGTGCAGTAAGCCCGGAATTGCATTTTCTTGTTCTTCCAAAGGATCGGCGGAATAGCCTTGGTGTACCTCAAACTCTTCGCTTAGCGGTAAAACCTGTCGTAGCAATGGATCGTGTGGGTTGCCTTTTTCCATTCGTTCGACAAAGCTAAGAGGTACCCGAAGTGCAAATAACTCACGAGCAGCGAAGCCTGCTTGCCACGGTGTTGGGTCTATTTCCAATGCCTCAAGCAGTTTTGTCGGGTCAGAGATCGCATTCGATAGTTGTTTGAGCCAGTTTTGCTCAACAGATTCGACTTTTCGGGTTATGATATGCGGCATTGAAATTAACTCAAAGATGTGGAAGAGAAAATCATGGCGTCAGTAAGCACCAATGAATTCAAAGGCGGTTTAAAATTCATGTTAGATAATGAGCCTTGCTCAATTATCGAAAATGAATACGTTAAGCCAGGTAAAGGCCAAGCGTTTAACCGTGTTAAACTTCGTAAACTGCTGTCAGGCAAAGTGTTAGAGAAAACATTTAAGTCAGGCGATACAGTAGAACTAGCGGACGTTGTAGACGTTGAACTAGGCTACCTATACAGCGATGGCGAATTCTACCACTTCATGAACAACGAAACATTCGAGCAAATCGCTGCTGATGCAAAAGCAGTAGGCGAGACTTCTAAATGGTTAGTTGAAAACGACGTATGTACTCTAACGTTGTGGAATGATAACCCTATCACAGTAACTCCACCAAACTTTGTTGAGATCGCAGTAACAGAAACCGATCCTGGCCTTAAGGGCGACACACAAGGTACTGGCGGTAAGCCTGCAACTCTAGCAACAGGCGCGGTAGTTCGCGTACCTCTATTCATCGCTATCGGTGAAGTTGTTAAAGTTGATACTCGTACTGGCGAATACGTTGGTCGTGTGAAGTAATTGACTTCAAGTATCTGAAAAAGGTCGCTTAGGCGGCCTTTTTTTGTATCCCAAGATCAGATTCGCGTAAACGAGATGCGGGATGCGAGATACGAAGAGCTGGAAGAGCAGATATGTGTGAACGAGATGCGAGATACGAAAAGCAGGAAGATCAGAGCCGAGTCAGAGAGATAAGATATTCAACAAATAACAAAAAAGCAGAGCTGGATAACCTAGCTCTGCTTTCGTTTTTCTGCTCTTAAGCTCTTCGATACTCGATTACTCGATTACTCGAATCCCGTATCTGCTTTTAGATCATAAAGATGAAAATAACAGACAACGCGCTGATTAGGCCTGCAACGAAGTAGCAGCCCACTTTACCTGCAACGCCGACATGGAACTTAAGGTCGTGCATGCCGTGGTGAAGACGGTGCATTGCGTGCCACATTGGCAGTGCTAGCGTACCGATGATGAATAGCGCACCGATAATGCTGGTGGCGAATTCAGACACACGCTCGTAGCTCATTGCGTCCGCATCGATAATGCCCATTGGCACTAAGATACCTAACACTAGAACCGTGATTGGTGTGATCATCGCAAACCAAGTACCGCCAGCGCCAAATAGGCCCCACCAGATTGGCTCATCAGAGCGTTGTGGGTTGTGGTTAACAGGTTTTACTTTGTAATTTGTGTTCATAACGAAAGCTCCTTACACCACAACAAGAACGATTAAAGAAATAAAAGCCACCGCTGCCCACTGGGTCAGTACGATGATTTTTTTATCAACCAATTTGCCTTTAAGACGGATTGGCATTACTTGAGGCATCATGCTGAAGAAGGTTTGAGCGTGCAGCAAGCTGCCTAGCAGTGCCACGATGTTGATACCAACGACGATAGGGTTAGCCATAAAGCTCAACCAACCAGCCCAAGCTTCAGGCCCTTTCACTAGTGCACCCAAACCGAAGGTTAGGAACAGAGTGAATAGAATCAAAGGCAGTACAGTCGCTTCACGTAGCATGTAGAAGCGGTAGAACGGATGGTTGCTCCACCACGTTCTCTTCATCTCACGAACATAAGGCTTACGATTGCTCATATTATGCCTCCTCTGCTGTTTTTACTTGCGATCCGTCTGGCTTGAACATCGAAATAACGAAGTCCATTGAAGACTCAACTTTACCTTGGTTTACTGCAGCCGCTGGGTCTACTTTCTTCGGACATACGTCAGAACAGTAACCTACAAACGTACAGCCCCAAGCGCCATTGTCGCCATTGATAAGCTTCATACGTTCAGCTTTACCATTGTCACGGCTATCTAGGTTGTATCGGTGAGCAAGAGCAAGTGCCGCAGGGCCGATGAACTCAGGGTTTAGACCAAACTGAGGACATGCTGCGTAACACAAACCACAGTTGATGCAGCCAGCGAACTGCTTGTATTTCGCCATTTGCTCTGGAGTTTGGATGTTCGTGCCGTCTTCTGGCTTACGGTCGTTACCAATGATGTAAGGCTTGATTGCTTCAAGGCGTTCGATGAACGGTGTCATGTCGACAATCAAATCTTTTTCGATTGGGAAGTTAGCCAAAGGCTCAATCTTGAAGCCATTCGGGTAATCACGTAAGAAGCTCTTACATGCCAGTTTTGGCACGCCATCAACCATGATGCCGCAAGAACCACAAATCGCCATACGACAAGACCAACGGTAAGACAGGTCTTTATCTAGGTTGTCTTTGATGTAACCGATCGCATCAAGTACTGACATGGTTTCATCAAACGGAACTTCAAAGGTTTGAAAGTGAGGTTCTGCATCGTGCTCAGGGTCATAACGCAGGATTTCAATTTTTTGGATTCGATTCGCTGACATTATGCTTGCTCCTCTTCGCTCTTCTTAGCATTCTCTTCTGCTGCTTTTTCAGCGGCAGCGGCTTTCTCTGCAGCTTCACCGTACAGACGAGCTTTAGGTTGAGATTTGGTGATCTTAACGCCGCTGTAGTCGATGGTTGGTGCTGCATCTTCGTTGTAGAAAGATAGAGAGTGTTTCAGGAAGTTCACGTCATCACGTTCTGTGCAGTTGTCGTCTAGACGTTGGTGTGCACCGCGAGACTCTTTACGAAGAATCGCTGAGTGAACCATCGCTTCTGCAACTTCAAGGCCGTAACCCACTTCGATAGCGTAAAGTAGGTCAGTGTTGAACACTTTGCCTTTGTCTTTAATGCTGATCTTCTTGTAGCGAGCTTTCAGTTCAGTGATTTTGTCGATGGTTTCTTGCATCAAGTCTTCTTGACGGTAGATACCACAACCCGCTTCCATGGTGTGACCCATTTCAGTACGGATATCAGCCCAGTTCTCATCGCCTTCTTGAGCCAAGATGCCTGCGATGCGATCTTCAACTGCTTTAACTTGCTTAGCAATAGACTCTTCGTTCCAGCCTTTGAATTCAGCAGCGCGTTTCACGGCTTGTTCACCGGCTACGCGGCCAAACACTACGAACTCAGCCAGAGAGTTAGAACCTAGACGGTTTGCACCGTGCAGACCAACTGAAGCACATTCACCAACAGCGAATAGGCCTTTAATGCGAGTTTCACAGGTACCGTTAGTTTCAATACCACCCATGGTGTAGTGAACGGTCGGGCGAATCGGGATTGGCTCTTTTGCTGGGTCGACGTTTACGTACGCTTTTGCAAGCTCACAGATGAACGGAAGACGCTCTTGCAGGTACTCTTCACCAAGGTGGCGAAGGTCAAGGTGTACGACATCACCAAGTGGGTGCTTGATGGTGTTGCCTTTCTGCTGCTCGTGCCAGAATGCTTGAGAAACTTTGTCACGAGGACCCAGTTCCATGTATTTGTTCTTCGGCTCGCCCACTGGAGTTTCAGGGCCCATGCCGTAATCTTGTAGGTAACGGTAGCCGTTCTTGTTGACGATGATACCGCCTTCACCACGACAACCTTCGGTCATCAAGATGCCAGTGCCCGGTAGGCCTGTTGGGTGGTATTGAACGAACTCCATATCACGCAGTGGCACACCGTGGCGATAAGCCATTGCCATACCGTCGCCCGTTACGATGCCGCCGTTGGTATTGCAGTGGTAAACACGACCTGCGCCACCGGTTGCTAACACAACAGATTTCGCTTTGATCGTAACAAGTTCACCTTCAGACATGTGAATCGCGATTAGGCCTTGTACTTCGCCATCTTCAACGCCGCTCTGGTTTTCTACGAGAAGGTCCACCACAAAGTACTCATCAAATCGTTTGATTGTGTCGTACTTCATCGAAGTCTGGAACAGAGTATGAAGCATGTGGAAGCCGGTTTTATCCGCTGCGAACCACGTTCTCTCTACCTTCATACCGCCGAATCGGCGTACGTTTACTTCACCGTTTTCTTTACGACTCCATGGGCAGCCCCATTGTTCCATTTGGATCATTTCGCGAGTCGAGTTTTCAACAAAGTATTCAACAACATCCTGTTCACATAGCCAGTCGCCACCGCCAACAGTATCGTTGAAGTGGTTATCTAAGCTATCTTCGTCTTTAATTACTGCTGCTGAACCGCCTTCTGCCGCTACCGTGTGCGAACGCATTGGGTAAACTTTAGAAATCAGTGCTACTTCCAGTTCAGGATTAGCTTCAGCCGCAGCAATAGCTGTACGAAGACCAGCGCCGCCTGCGCCGATGACTGCGATATCTGTGGTAATTGTCTTCACAGTTATTCTCCAGTGTGATGCGGAGTATTCCGCTTGTAATTATAAAAAGCCTATTTAGGAGGTTCTAAATCGTAGGAACCATTTAGCGCCCCTAAGCCTTAAGTGGTAGGTTCAGTGTAAGAGAGGACGGTATTCGAAAAGTTGATGCATTTGGGTTTTTAGGTCGGTAATGCATATGGAGGCATAGAAATTATAGGTTATGTGACTGCAATCACGGCAATGAATCGTTGATAACGATTAACCCACAGGACGGGTGTTAACGGCTTGTTGAGTATGATTTTTGTTATCAATGTTGATGTGAAATCTGTATTGATAATTGTATTGTAGAACGTAATTTTCTGGCTTCATTAAAACAACATTTTGCTTTCACGAATAGAAAGATAGAAGCTTACAAAAGCGATGAAAGGTGGTAATTTTCGTCGCCTAGAATTCAGTAATATGGAACTCAATAATGCACTCTACATGGCAACCGGCCGCAACCATTAAACAGTTAAAGCAACGTGCTGATATCCTTAATCAAATTCGTCAGTTCTTTGCTGAGCGAAACGTGATGGAAGTGGATACGCCTGCGATGAGCCACGCCACGGTGACGGACGTGCATTTGCATACTTTCAAAACTGAATTCGTAGGGCCGGGTTATGCGCACGGTCAGCCTCTATTCTTTATGACTAGCCCTGAGTTTCATATGAAACGTCTATTAGCGGCCGGCAGTGGCTGTATTTATCAAATTTGTAAGTCTTTCCGGAATGAAGAAAATGGCCGTTACCACAACCCTGAGTTCACCATGTTGGAGTGGTATCGCGTTGGCTTTGATCACCATGACCTGATGGATGAAATGGATTTGCTGTTACAGCAGGTACTTAAATCGGGCTCAGCAGAGCGAATGACTTACCAACAAGCCTTTATTGACGTGTTAGGTGTGTGTCCCCTGGAAGATTCGATGGCTACGCTAAAGCAAGCCGCAGCAAAACTTGGGCTCAGCGATATAGCTGACCCTGAAGAAGATCGTGATACCTTGCTGCAGTTGCTGTTTAGTATTGGGGTTGAAGCCAAAATAGGGCAACAAGTCCCTGCGTTTGTTTATGACTTTCCGGCTTCACAAGCGGCATTGGCTAAGATTAATCCTGAGGATTCGCGAGTGGCGGATCGCTTTGAGGTGTATTTCAAAGGCATCGAGTTAGCAAACGGCTTCCATGAGCTAGATAAACCACAAGAGCAGCTCAAGCGCTTTGAAGATGACAATGCCAAACGTATTGAGATGGGCTTATCGCCTCAACCGATTGACCATCACTTGATTGAGGCATTAAAAGCGGGCTTACCAGACTGTGCGGGTGTTGCTTTAGGTATTGATCGTCTGATCATGCTGGCGTTAGGTTATGACCACATCGATGACGTGACGGCTTTTCCTTTCCCACGTTCTTAACTTTTTGCTTTTGTTTTTACTGAGAGTGAATAGTCATTAGCTATTCACTCTCAGTTTCCAATCAGCTGCCAATTAACTTCACTAGCTAGCTGACTAGAATACCAGTACCCACTACGGCAACAATGGCACCGATCCAAGCGTAGGCATTTGGTCTCTGTTTGGTGTACAGCCAAAGTATTGGTAACAACATGATAGGTGTGGTTGAAGACAACAGAGCAACCATGCCGACATTTCCTTCTTGCAGTGCATACAAGATCAGCGTCATTCCCACCGCCATAGCAAGAAAGCCGTTCACTGCGGTAATCGCGAATATTTGACCATTCATCGGGTTAATTGCGCGTGAGAGCTTAGCGCCAGTTAGACGAAATGCGGAGTGAGCAACAAAAGCGGTGATCATACGAATCGCTGAAGCGGCAACAGGGTCTATGCTGGTTTGCATCACGGGTTTTGCAATAATACCGCCCAAGGCTTGGCAGATAGCCGCTGTGATTCCGAGAGCTACACCAATCCACACGGTGCCCTTGATGGTTTCGAGTTGGTTGTTGGCTTGTCCTCGACGACCAAAGAATATCGCGGTTAATACACCACTGAACACCAAAGCCGAGCCAATCAGCTCAACCGAAGTCATACTTTCGCTAAATAGGAAGTAACCAAGAATTGCCGAGAACACGGCGTGACAAGAGAACAGCAAACCTGCTTGGCGCGGTCCCATTCTGTTCAAACAGGCAAATAGGGCGGTATCACCAATGAAGATGCCAATTAGCCCAGACAGCATCATCGGCGTGACTAGGTCTGCTTCGACCGTTGACCAGCCACCAGTAAACCAAGCCATGCTCGATAAGATGATAGCAGTGCAACCCATGCGCCAACGGCTATAGGCGAAAGAACCTAAGTGTTGAGCAGGCTTTACTGACATCAGGCTCGCGATAGCCCAAAGAAAAGCGGCAGCAAGAGCCAGCCATTCGAATCCCATTGAAGTGTACGTCCGTGTCAAAATGTAGAAGTGGGGGATTCAATATGCACTAAACCTTCCAGATAGCAAAGACGTGATTACTATCTGGAAGGGCATTAGTAGGGATTAACGTGCTAGGTGATGATAAACAGGGCGAGGTAAACCATCAGCAAGCCGACAACACCTAAGATGATGCCCATCTTCGCCATGTCTTTGCTTTCGATAAGCCCGGTCGAGTAGGCCAGTGAGTTTGGTGGTGTCGATACTGGCAGAATCATGCCAAGTGACGCAGAGAAGGCGACCACAACCAGCAAGCCTTGCAGACCACCAATCGCAACTAGGCTTTCCATGGAAGCACCAATTGCAGCGGCTATCGGCATCAGCAAGTTGGCCGTCGCAGTGTTTGACATGAAGTTCGCCATTAACCAACACACGATAGACAATGTCAGTACCACAGCTGCAGGTGAGAGCGATTCATAGTCAATTGCGTGTGCGAGTGCAGCGGCTAAGCCTGTTTTATCTAAGCCAATACCAATCGCAATACCACCTGCGACCAGCCACAACACATCCCAGTTAATCAGCTTGAGTTCTTCTTTGCCCATGATGCCAGTGAGCGTAAACACAGCCAGTGGAATGATAGACACGACATAGGTGTTCATGCCGTGCAGTTTGGTGGTCATCCACAATAAGATTGTCGCAGCGAAGGTGATGTAAACCACAATCGCTCGCCAGCTCTTTCTAAATTGTCCATCAAGCTTGAGCACCATGTTTCTTTCTTTAGAAGGGAAGAGTTTTTGTAGAAGAAACCAAGCGATGGTGAGTTGGATGATCACAAAGGGTAAGCCCATCATCATCCAGCTGAGGAAGTCGATGGTATTTTCACCCGTTAGGTATTGCAGCGCGATGGCATTGGGCGGTGTACCGATTGGGGTTGCGATACCGCCAGTATTGGCAGCAATTGGAATACACAACACGAGCGCTTTGATACCCATATCGCCTTTTGGTGCAGATGCCACGATAGGGCCGAGCAGTGCAAGCATCATTACCGTCGTTGCGGTATTTGACATGAACATTGAGAACACGGCGGTGATCAGCATTAAGCCGAGCATAATGAAGCGCGGTTCTGTACCAAATGGTTTAAGTAGCACTCGAGCTAGGTTGTTATCGAGTTCATACTTGGATGCGGATATCGCAAGAGCAAAACCACCCATGAAAAGGATGATGATCGGTGACGAAAATGCACCGAAGATGTCGGTATATTTGATTAACTCACCGAGATCGTGCCCCGCTGGTGGATTTCTAAATAGGTGTAAACCTTTGTCAGATATCATCACCAGTTCAAGCGCAATGATCAAAATGGAAGTGGCGAATACCGGAACAGGTTCAAGCACCCACAGCAGGGCTGCTAATAAGAATATCGCCAACAGGCGGTGTTGAATCAGCGTGAGATCATCGATTGGTATTGAATCTATCGGCATGAATAACACGCCTAAGGGAATCGCAAAACAAATCAACAGCTTGACCAGAACGCCAACATTGAGTTTAGGCATGTACAAAGACCCTATAAATAAAATATCTTCAAATAGAGTAAGTTATCTGGATTTCTGGTACTTGGAGACGGGTTGGAAAATCAAAAAGTTGTTTAAGGTTTCGACAGTTGTTTTGTTTTTGGTCAATCTTTTATCTGGGCAATTAGAGACAAGAGTGAGAAGCAGCAGGTGGCTGGGCAGGGTTTGAAAGATTGAGTTGTTAGAGCTTGAGTAGCAAATGAATCGGTAGAGTTAAGAAAAAGGCGCGTTCTTCTCTGAAATAGAAAAAGTAACGCGCCTTGAAAGCTTAAATGAGTTAACTCAAATTGTTAAGCTTGGTCAGTGTTCTCAGCAGAATCGGTAACAACATCGTCATTTGCTTGCGCTTCTTTGCCAGCAATGTGCGCGAAAGGTGTACCAAGAACCGTTTTCTCGCCATTTTGCATAGTGTCGTCAAACTTGATCGCATCTTTAGCGAACAGGTTGATAACGGTTGAACCAAGCTTAAAGCGGCCCATCTCTTCGCCTTTCTTCAAGATGATTGCTTTGTCACCTTGTGCAGGGTAATCCCATTTGTAAACCGAGTTACCACGAGGTGGGGTGATGGTACCTGCCCATACTTGCTCGATGCTACCTACGATCGTTGCGCCAACCAGCACTTGTGCCATTGGGCCAAATTCCGTATCGAAGATACAAACGACACGCTCATTACGTGCGAATAGGTTTGGAACGTTTTCTGCCGTTAACGGGTTAACTGAGAAAAGGTCACCTGGAACGTAGATCATCTGGCGCAGTGTGCCGTCGCATGGCATGTGCACGCGGTGGTAATCACTTGGAGACAGGTAAAGCGTTGCGAATTCACCGTCTTTAAATTCATCCGCTAGCGCAGCATCACCACCCAATAGCTCGCGAGCTGAGTAGTTATGGCCTTTCGCTTGAATCAGTTGACCGTCAGTAATTGGGCCAAATTGGCTCACACGTGCATCTGCAGGGTGAACAATAACAGACTCACCTTCAGCGATAGGACGCATGCCTTCTTTCAATTCACGCACGAAGAATTCATTGAATGTTTTAAAGTGTTTTGGATCGCTATGCAGAGCTTCATCCATGTTCACTTTGTATTGCTTGATGAACCAGTTGATGATCGCTGTCGTTAAGCCGCCCGCTTTAGCAGACGCAAGTTTGCCGACTAGGCGAGTTAATCCATGTTGTGGAATCCAGTACTGCAATCCAACTTTAATCTTATCCATTGTATTAATTTTCCAATGCTAATTGTTTTTCAATTAAATCTGTCGATGACGGTTTAGGGCGCGAGATGTTACTTAAATTCGCGCCAATTGTCAGTAAATGCACACATTTGTTCACAAAAACGCGATTAGAGATCGGCTTTTTTGTTGCGTGAATACTGACGGTTATCTTTGTTACTCGCCATGCTTTCAATGATGCGGTGGTAGTTGTCGAAACGTAATCGACTGATCTTTCCGTTTTCTACCGCTTCGCGCAGGATGCAGCCTGGGTCATCAATGTGTTTACAGTCACGGAACTTACAACCGCCAAGGTAAGGCTTGAACTCGATAAAGGCTTCAGTGATTTCGTCGGCCTCTAGGTGCCATAGGCCGAATTCACGCACTCCTGGTGAATCAATCAGATCACCACCAGAAGGGAAGTGGTATAAACGAGCTGCCGTGGTTGTGTGCTGACCAAGACCTGAGTTCTCAGAGACTTCGCCTTCTTCAATGTCTAGCGTAGGCATTAATGCATTCACTAGGCTTGATTTACCCACACCCGATTGACCAACAAAGATGTTGATACGGTCTTTGAGTTCAGCTTCCAGCTCTTTGATGCCGTAGCCAGACTCTTTACTCACGAACATCACTTTATAGCCGATCTTCTCGTACTCTTTAAGTGTTTCACGGTATTCAGCAATCTGCTCATCAGTCAGTAGATCGACCTTGTTCAGTACAACAAGCGGCGCGATGTTTACCGTTTCTGAAGCAATTAGGTAACGGTCGATAATATTAAGTGATAGCTCTGGTAGCACAGCCGATACGATAACCATTTGGTCGACGTTCGCAGCTACTGGCTTTAGGCCATCGTAGTAATCAGGGCGAGTCAGCATTGAAGTTCTCGGCTCAACCGCTTCCACAACGCCAGAAATACCGGCCATTGATTCTAAGCCTGCGCGCCAAGTCACTCGGTCACCAGAAACTAAAGTCTCGATACTACGGCGTAAGTTACAACGATGAACTTCGTTAGTTTCAAGATCTTCGATATCAGCATGTTGGCCAAAGCGCGTAATCACGAGTCCGCTTTTGGTTCCGCCAAGCATGTTCTCATCCCATTGGATAGAATCTTCTTTCTTGAGTCGCTTGTTCTGGTTGCTACGTACACGACGTACTTGACCTTTGGTTAACTTCTTTTTTTTAGCCACAATTTTTCACTTAACACATCTAACTTGATGATTGGGGACTCAAACAGGATGTTGCTGGTACCACGTGATTTCGATGGTCCTAAAGCTAGTTTGAGTATAGTTATTTGGGTATAGTACCTCTTTTACACATAAACAAATAGGCGACGCCTTATGTCCTTTAGCGATCAGAACCTTATTTGGGTTGATCTAGAGATGACAGGACTTGATCCTGAAACTCATAAAATCATTGAAATTGCTACTATCGTTACTGATAGTGAGCTTAACATCCTGGCTGAAGGACCTGTTTTGGCTATTCACCAACCTCAGAGTGAATTGGACAAGATGGATGAGTGGTGCACAACGACTCACACTGGCAGCGGCCTCGTGAAGCGAATTCAAGAAAGCACGGTTTCAGAGCAAGATGCCATCCAACAAACGATTGAGTTTCTTGAAAAATGGGTACCAAAAGGTAAGTCACCAATTTGTGGCAACAGCATTGGTCAAGACCGCCGTTTCCTATACAAGCACATGCCAGAGTTAGAAGAGTACTTCCACTACCGCTATGTTGACGTAAGCACTCTGAAAGAGCTGACTCGTCGTTGGAAACCTGAAGTGTTAGATGGTTTTTCTAAGTCGGGAAGTCACCTTGCGTTAGACGATATTCGAGAGTCGATCGCCGAGCTGCAGTACTACCGAAAAACGATTATTAACATCTAGTCGAATAAAATGATCACGTTTATCTAACTTTTCAGGGACATAAGAGCCGTTTTTTTTGCAAATCTGTGTGCTTTTACAGCAGTTGAGTAAAAAGTTTCGTAATTTTGCATTAAGGACTTGCATCACAAAAAAATGCTCTTATAATTCGCAGCCCTGAACGGAGAAAGACGTTTTCAGATTGCGATACTAGCTCAGTTGGTAGAGCGCAACCTTGCCAAGGTTGAGGTCATCGGTTCGAACCCGATGTATCGCTCCAATTTGTAGGTTACGGCGAAAGCGGTAATCGAAAGGTGAAAGACCTTTTATAATGCGATACTAGCTCAGT
>NZ_JBFROW010000056.1:0-11268 GCF_041471665.1 Vibrio sp. 10N.261.51.F11
AGGCCTCCTCCTACTCGATTAAGTTATCTCTATTTCTGAATTAAGCTTGAAGCATCTCGTCGCTAAACAGTTCTGCGCAGCCAATTCCGTTGATGGCGCAGCTTTCATCGATGTCTGATATGTCACCGCTGACACCAATGGCACCGAGTACCGTTTTATTCTTGTCTCGAATCAGTAAGCCCCCTGGTACTGGCACCATGTTTCCGTGTGCGAGTACGTTCACGGCGGAGATAAATGCTGGCCTGTTGTCAGCATCTTGGGCGAGTTTTCTTGAGGAACACCCTAGTGCGAGTGCGCCCCAGGCTTTAGCAATGGCGATGTCAGGTCGCATCATGCTTGAGCCATCTTGGCGTTGCAGAGAAATCAGTTTGCCACCGCTGTCTAAGACGGCGACCGTCAAAGGTTCTGTGTGGATCTTGTTTCCTGCTTTTAAGGTGCCATCAATGATGGTTAACGCTTGTTGTAGAGTCAAACTTCCCATGTTATCTCCTAGTTTTTCAAGGGGCATATGTACCAAGCTCAACCAGTCAATCATTACTCTTGTTGGTGAATATCATTGACTGATTCAGCTTGGTACAAGAGTCCTAACTGGACTCTTGTAATAGCCCATAGCTGGGTAAAGTTAGGAAGGCAGCGAACTCGTCGGCTGTAGAAAGTTGATAGAAAAGATCAGCCGTCTCTTCAAATCGACCTGCTGCATAGCGCGAGTCTCCGACTTCATGTTTTATGGTGTCTAGCTCTTGGTAAAGCCAAGAGTGGAATAGTGATTTGGTAAAGGTTTGGCCATCATCGAGCGTTACCCCGTGGTGGGTCCATTGCCAGATGTTGGCTCTTGAGATCTCAGCAGTCGCGGCATCTTCCATGAGGCCGTAGATAGGCACACAGCCGTAGCCTTGAATCCAAGCTTCGATGTAATACAGCGCGATGCGTATATTCTTACGTACTCCTACTTCGTCGCGACTGCCC
The DNA here is from genome assembly GCF_041471665.1 of Vibrio sp. 10N.261.51.F11. Lineage (NCBI taxonomy): Bacteria > Pseudomonadati > Pseudomonadota > Gammaproteobacteria > Vibrionales > Vibrionaceae > Vibrio > Vibrio sp. 10N.261.51.F11. Next base: position 967 of record NZ_JBFROW010000056.1, read on the forward strand.
TCACAAGGCTTTAGCAACGAGTCTGCATTGATCACATGCTCTGGGCTTTGGAAATCCATTTGGTTTACTTTGCCATCTAAGTGCTTATCAAAGATCGACATTGCCAAATCAACCAGTGCAGGGTGCGCGACCCATGTGCCGTCGTGTCCGTTCTGAGATTCTCTTTGCTTATCTTCGATAACCTTGGCGGTTACACGCGCCATTTCTTGCGGATCTTTCGCTGGAATAAAGGCCGACATACCACCCATCGCCAGTGCGCCGCGAGCATGACAAGTACGCACCAACAGTTGGCTATAGGCATTTAGAAACTCTTGATCCATGCGGATCCCGTGGCGGTCAGGCAGGATGCGGTCTTTATGGTTTTTCAGCGTTTTGATGTAGCTGAAGATGTAATCCCAACGGCCACAGTTCATCGCTACGATATGATCACGCATGGCGTATAAGATCTCTTCCATTTGGAATACGGCAGGTAGTGTCTCAATTAAAACCGTCGTGCGAATAGTGCCTTTGGGTACTTGGAAATAGCTTTCGGTGAAGCTGAAAATATCGTTCCACCACTGTGCCTCTTCCATGCTTTCTAGCTTTGGAATGTAGTAGTAAACCCCTAAACCTTGCTGTGCACGTGATTGATAGTTATGGAAAAAGTACAAGGCGAAGTCCATCAAGCAACCGCCGATAGGCTGATTGTTGAATTGAATAGACTGCTCAGGTAAATGAATACCACGTGGACGAGCGATCAGCAGTGCTGGATCGTCGTTTAATTGATAACTCTTCTGCTTCTTCTCATCGAAGTAGCTAATGGTGCCAAGGTTGGCGTCTCTTAGGTTGATTTGCCCTTCGACCATATTGGCCCAAGTTGGGGAAGACGCATCCTCAAAGCAGCACATGAAGACTTTTGCGCCTGAGTTTAGCGCGTTGATCACCATCTTTCTTTCGATAGGTCCGGTGATTTCTACGCGGCGATCGAGTAGCTCTGTTGGCGGTGTTGCTACCTTCCACTCTTTATTCTGACGAATAGAGATGGTGTCCTTTCTGAAATTGGGTAGCTCACCCTCGTCATATTGAGCTTGTTTTGTGTCGCGGTCACTTAGCAGGGCATGACGGCGATCTCCAAATTTATTGACGAGAGCTTCTAAGAATTTTAATGCATCTTTAGACAAGATCTCTTTGTACTCGGAGTTGTCCATATTCCCGAGTACCTGCATACACTGCACTTCTTCTCTCTCTTTTACGTCATTCATCATTGTTGTCTCCTTTAAACAATACGATGTCATTTTGTATACAAAATGCTCTTTTTAAGGATATTTATATTGTAGAAATTGTAAACAAGCAAACGGTATTTAACATTTATTTATCATTTGATCTTTTTGTAATTTATTTTTACGTAAAGATATTTTATGTAAAGCAATGAATTGTAAGCTTTTCAGGATGAGTGCGTACTTAATGCGATGGGTTGATGTAACAAAATTGTTTCATTCTGGGGTTGATAAATAGCGAGGATGGTTCATAGTACACAAAAGTTGGCTTAATTGTATACAATATGAATTGGAGGTTCGAATGGCAATTATGAAAGCGATTGAAGCAGCGGTAGAAGTGCTTAAACGTGAAGGTGTAGACATCGCATTTGGTGTTCCCGGCGCAGCAATTAACCCTATGTATGCGGCTATGAAAAAGCTTGGAGGAATCGACCACGTCTTAGCTCGACATGTAGAGGGTGCATCGCATATGGCCGAAGGGTACACGCGTACCAATCAAGACAATATCGGTGTGTGTATTGGTACCTCTGGCCCTGCGGGAACGGACATGATCACGGGGCTTTATTCGGCGTCTGCAGATTCAATCCCAATCCTATGTATTACAGGTCAGGCCCCGCGTGCCCGCCTTCATAAAGAAGACTTCCAAGCGGTTGATATTGAATCTATCGCTAAACCAGTCACTAAGTGGGCGACTACGGTTCTTGAACCGGCTCAAGTGCCACGTGCATTCCAAAAAGCCTTTCATTTAATGCGTTCGAGCCGTCCGGGTCCAATCCTGATTGATCTACCGATTGATGTTCAGCTGGCTGAAATTGAGTTTGATATCGATACCTATGAACCGCTAGAACCTTATAAGCCACAAGCGACACGCGCGCAGGTTGAGAAAGCATTAACCATGATGTCTCAATCTGAAAAACCGCTGATTGTATCGGGTGGTGGCGTGATTAACGCTGGCGCGTCTGAATTGTTGCAGCAGTTTGCCGAGATCACTGGTGTTCCTGTGATTCCAACCTTAATGGGTTGGGGCTCGATTCCGGATGATCATGAGTTAATGGCGGGTATGGTAGGGCTACAAACTTCTCACCGTTATGGCAATGAAACCATGCTTAATTCTGATTTTGTGTTTGGTGTTGGTAACCGCTGGGCTAACCGTCATACCGGTTCTGTGGATGTTTACACCGAAGGCCGAAAGTTCGTACATGTAGACATTGAACCAACCCAAATAGGCCGTGTGTTCTGTCCTGATTTAGGCATTGTCTCTGATGCCAAGGCAGCGCTAGAGCTAATGGTTGAAGTGGCACAAGAGTGGCGTGACGCTGGCAAACTGCCGAACCGAAATGCTTGGGCAAGTGAGTGTCAGGAACGCAAGTCGACCATGCTGCGAAAAACCAATTTCGACGAAGCACCAATGAAACCGATGCGTGTTTATGAAGAGATGAACAAGGCATTTGGTCGTGATACTTGCTATGTGAGCACCATTGGTTTGTCGCAAATCGCCGCCGCTCAGTTCCTGCATGTTTATAAGCCTCGTAACTGGATCAACTGTGGTCAAGCTGGCCCACTGGGTTGGACAACACCTGCAGCATTGGGTGTACGAGCGGCCGATCCAAATCGCGATATTGTCGCTATCTCTGGTGACTATGATTTCCAATTCATGATTGAAGAACTGGCCGTCGGCGCGCAATTCAATCTGCCATACATCCATGTGTTGGTGAACAACTCGTATCTAGGTTTGATTCGCCAAGCACAGCGCCAATTTGATATCGACTATTGTGTACAACTGGCGTTCGATAACCAGAATGCACCAGAGCTTGAAGGCTACGGTGTTGACCATGTTGCCGTTGTTGAAGGCCTAGGTTGTAAGGCAATTCGAGTTCGTGAACCAGAGCAAATTGCGGCAGCGTTTGAGCAAGCCAAAGAGCTGATGAACAAGCATAAGGTACCGGTTGTTGTTGAGTTGATTCTTGAGCGAGTAACCAACATTGCGATGGGCGTAGAGATCAATGCGATCAACGAATTTGAGCCGCTTGCCGAAAGCCGCGGCGATGCTCCAACGGCGCTGGCGTACAAGTAATCATTAAGTCATGTGTATCCGTAGAGTTGAGGTTTAGCTCTACGGAAAGTCTCCAATAGAGCGAGGCTTTACTACAAATAACCAGATTTTTACAAATAAAGAATAAGGACAGAGTCATGGCAAAATTTGCAGCAAACTTGTCAATGTTATTCACGGAAGTTGATTTTATTGATCGCTTTGAAGCTGCCGCAGAAGCGGGCTTTCAAGGTGTGGAGTATCTTTTCCCTTACGCCTTTGATGCTCAGGCAATCAAAGCAAAACTCGACGCTAATAACCTAGAGCAAGTGCTATTCAACCTGCCTGCGGGTGATTGGGATGCTGGCGATCGTGGTATCGCGGTCGACCCAGCACGAGTTGAAGAATTTCAAGCGGGTGTACCTAAAGCCATCGCTTACGCAAAAGCACTCGGTTGTACTCAAGTGAATTGCTTGGCGGGGATTGTTCCGCAAGGTGTGACCCAACAAGACGCGCAATCGGCGTTTGTGATTAACTTGCATTACGCGGCGAACGCGCTAGCAGCAGAAGGCATCAGCTTAGTGATAGAAGCGATCAATACACGCGATATTCCGGGCTTCTTCTTAAACACCACAGAGCAAGCCAAAGCGATCATCAAAGAGGTAGGGAGCGATAACCTTTCTATCCAATACGATATTTATCACATGCAAATTATGGAAGGCGATCTCACGCCGACCATGCAACAAAATATTGGTCAAATCGCACACGTTCAACTGGCGGATAATCCAGGCCGACACGAACCGGGTACCGGAGAAATCAATTACCCATTCGTGCTCAATTATCTTGATGAGCTTGGTTATCAAGGCTGGGTTGGCTGCGAATACAAGCCAAAAACAACGACGACAGAAGGCCTTGGTTGGCTGCACCAGTACCGTTAATTGCGTCTGGTAACCCTCAAACGTTAAGGAGAACAACATGTCTAAAATTGCATTTATCGGAACTGGCATCATGGGTAAACCTATGGCGAGTAACCTTCAAAAAGCAGGTCACGATTTGATTCTGTCGGATCACTTTAATGCAGCACCTGCCGACCTTGTGGCAGCGGGCGCAACGGTCTGTCATTCACCAGCGGAAGCGGCTGAAGCAGCAGATATCGTTATCTTAATGGTGCCGAATACACCACAAGTTGAAGATGTCCTGTTTGGTGACAACGGCGTCGAGAAAGGTCTAACGGCGGGCGGTGCAGCTGGAAAACTGGTTATCGATATGAGCTCCATCTCGCCTATCGCCACCAAAGCAATTGCAGCGCGAATCAATGAAGGTGGTGCTTCATACCTTGATGCACCGGTATCAGGTGGCGAAGTAGGCGCGATTAATGCAGCGCTGACTATCATGGTGGGCGGTGAGCAAGACGCCTTTGACAAAGCACGTCCGCTATTTGAAATCATGGGTAAGAACATCACGCTGGTGGGTGATAACGGTGCAGGTCAAACCTGTAAGGTCGCAAACCAAATCATCGTTGCTCTGAATATCGAAGCCGTGTCTGAGGCATTAGTCTTTGCTTCGAAAGCAGGTGCTGATCCAGCACGAGTTCGTCAAGCGCTATTAGGTGGATTTGCTAACTCTAAGATATTGGAAGTGCACGGTGAGCGTATGGTTGAAGGCACATTCGACCCGGGCTTTAGAATCTCACTTCACCAAAAAGACCTCAACTTAGCGCTAACGGGCGCACAAGAATTAGGGGTTGCACTACCTAATACGGCTAACGCTCAAGAGTTGTTTGGCGAGTGTGCCGAAATGGGTGGCGAAGGTTGGGACCACTCTGCGCTTATCCAAGCGATTGAGAAACGTTCTGACCACTCGATTCGTTAATCTAGTTAACGGTTTATCCGTTTAGTGGTTAGTCAATCAACCGATTACCCGTTAATTAATTAGGGCTGCTATCGATTCGTAGCCCAACAGTTTGTTTATAAATCGCGTAGTTTCGTCTCCTTTTATACGCGTTCCTGATACGAGGCAGAGGTTGAAGTTGTTCCTTTCCAACTTGATCTTAGCAGGCACCCTTTGGCCTTGTATCGGGGTTCTTTTTTTCTCCGTCAACTAAGGAGTGGCTGATGGACATTGATGCTAAGCAGTTTCTACAAACCCTTTTCTCAAGTGCTGTTAATCAGGCGCTACCTAAAAATCACATCGAACCTTTTCTTCCTCAAGACATTTTTTATCGCTCTGCTAATCAAGCCGGGCGTACTGTGGTGATAGGAGCAGGAAAAGCAGCCGCGTCGATGGCCGCAGAGCTGGAAGCGGTTTGGCAGGCAAAGAAACAGCAAGATCTCGCACTGCGTGATCTTGAAGGCTTAGTGGTGACTCGTTATGAGCACACCGCACCTTGCGAACACATTGAGGTGATTGAAGCGGCGCATCCAGTACCAGATGCGATGGGCTTAGAGGTAAGCCAACGTATGCTGCAATTGGTGAGTGGTTTGAGTGCTGACGACACGGTTATTTGCCTACTGTCAGGCGGTGGCTCTGCTTTGCTAAGTTTGCCCGGTGGTGACATCAGCCTAGCAGAGAAGCAACAAATCAATAAGGCGTTGCTTAAATCAGGCGCTGCCATTGATGAGATGAACTGTGTTCGCAAGCATTTATCTTCGATTAAAGGTGGGCGACTAGCAAAGGCTGCTTACCCAGCAAGAGTCGTATCTTTGGCGATTTCAGATGTGCCGGGCGATGACATTAGTGTGATTGCCTCTGGCCCAACCGTACCCGACACCACCACGCGTTTTGATGCGATGGCAATTTTAGAGCGTTACCAAATAGAAACACCACGCACGGCATTTGAATGGTTAAATAATCCAGAGTCAGAAACCGTAAAGCCAGATGACGTATGTTGGAAAAATGCAGAGCACCATATTATCGCGACCCCGATGTCGGCATTGGAATCCGCTGCAGCAGAAGCTGAAGGCTTAGGCATTCCCGCTTATGTGTTGAGTGATTGCATAGAGGGAGAAGCGCGAGATGTCGCGAAGGTGCATGCTGCGCTAGCCAAACAAGTGGCTAATAACAAGCACCCATTTGAGACGCCTTGCGTGATACTATCCGGCGGGGAAACCACGGTAACCGTTAAAGGGAATGGTCGCGGTGGGCGTAACTGTGAGTTCTTGTTGAGCTTGTATAACGAGCTTAAAGGCCAAGACAACATATTTGCATTGGCTGCCGATACCGACGGGATTGATGGTGTTGAAGATAATGCAGGTGCGTGGATCACGCCTCAAACATGGCAACTAGGTTCGAGCCTGTCGCTTAAAGCGCAAGACTATCTCGATGCGAACAACAGCTACGATTATTTCAAGCAAGTCGATGTGCTTCTAACCACGGGGCCAACGCTGACCAATGTGAATGACTTCCGCGCGATATTGATTCTTTAACTTGAACAGTTCAAAAACACGGTATGGAATGGTCGCTTCTTAACAAATAGAGCGGCCATTTTATTGTTATCAATGCGGTGACCTTGAGTTCTGAGATTATCTTCTGGACTAATGAAGCACGTTGATTACTATGATTTTAGTAACGAGCTGTAAAGGATGCAATATGTCTAGGATCAGACAAAAGAATCAAGATTTAATCATCGAAGTCGCGTGTGAACAATTCGCCACTCATGGTTATGCTGCAACAAAAATGGCCGATATCGCGAAAGCGGCCGACATTCCCAAGCCTAACGTATTCTATTATTTCAGCTCTAAAGATAAGCTCTACAACGCTGTGCTTGAAACCGTCACTCAACCCTTACTAGAAGCGTCTCGTCCGATTGAAGAGCTCAGCGATCCTGTTGAAGCCTTGTCCCAATATATTCAAACCAAACTGCTCATTTCTCGCGACCATCCACATGCCTCTAAAGTGTTTGCCAATGAAGTGATGTCTGGCGCGAAAGTGCTGCCGAAAGAGATTGGTGACGAGCTGTATAAGCAATCACAGATGATCCTCGATAAGTTCTCAACATGGTCGGCGCAGGGCCTAATGGACGATGTTCCCGCTCATCACCTGATGTTTACCATCTGGGCGGCAACTCAAACCTACGCCGATTTTGGCTGGCAGATTTGCAGCGTGATGCAGAAGGACCAACTCGATGATAAAGACTATGCCGATGCCGCTCAGTTCATCACACAGTTAGTGATTAAAGGCTGTGGTGTGAAAAGCTAATGTTGTTTGAACGTTTATCTAGGTGTGTGAGTGACTATAAGCACAGAACCTCTTTTGTGACCTGTTGTGCAATAACTCATTTATCTTGAATTCGGTTCGATTAGGTATGCCATTTTATTTAAATGACAGGTTATAGTATCGCGAAAATTGGCGGCACTTACTCTTCTGAAAAGCGAAAAGCTGGAAACTTATAGATGAAGCCGCTAACAATATTACACGCACAACATTAAGGTTTAGCAATGACGCTTAAAAGCTTGGCATGCACCATCAGCGCAGTTCTGCTTGCAGGTTGCGGTTCAACGGTCGCGACGCAAACATACAACGCTGATCTGATCATCACCAACGGACAGGTTCTCACCATCAATTCAGAAATGGATGTGATTGAAGATGGTGTTGTTGTAGTGAAAAACGACCAGATCATCGCAGTCGGTACCGAGGATTTAATGACTCAATATCGCGCAGAACAAGTGATTGATGCTCAAGATGGAATCGTCATGCCGGGTATGGTGAACGCGCACAACCATTTACCGATGATCGCGTTTCGTGGCTTAGGGGAAGAGGGTATTTCGAATCGTCTGTTCGCTTACTTCTTCCCTCTAGAAGCCGAAAAGCTAAGCCGTGAACTGATTTACAACGCAACCAAGCTTGGCTCTATCGAACTAGCACAAAGCGGTGTAACCACTTATGCCGATATGTATTACCACATGGATGAAATGGCCAAGGCGACCAAAGAAGTCGGCTTACGCGCTGTGCTCGGCGAAACCGTGATTAAGTTCCCAGTGGTCGATGCCAAAGAACCTTACGGCGGCATTGAATACGCCAAAGGCTTTATCGAACAATACAAAAACGATGAGCTAATCACGCCTGCTTATGCGCCACATGCGGTGTACACCGTGAGCAAAGATAAGCTGCAAGAAATCAACAAGCTGTCTGCTCAATACGATGTGCCGGTGCTGATTCACGTTGCTGAATTCCCAAATGAAGAGAAACGCATCAAAGATGAAACTAAGGCAACATCGCCAGTCGAATACATGGATGAAATTGGTGTGCTGGACGAGCGCGTAGTCATTGCTCACGGTATCCATCTTTCGGAGAACGATCAAAAGCTTCTAAAGCAAGCTGACGCAGGGATCTCATACAACCCAATGGCGAACGCTAAAGGTGCAACTGGCATCGCACCAGCATGGGATATGTACCGTGCTGACATGCGAGTAGGCTTAGGAACAGATGGCCCAATGAGCTCTAACCAAGTCGATATCATGCGCACATTAAGCTACGCAGCGAACATGCAACGTTTAAAGCATTCTGACCGCACTATCATGATTCCTGAGCAAGTTATCGAGATGGCGACATTAGGTGGCGCGAAAGCCCTACACATGGAAGATCAAATCGGTTCTCTTGAAGCGGGTAAGAAGGCAGACATCGTGATTGTAGAGACAACATCAGCGAACATGATGCCAAATTACGACCCTTACGCGACCTTGGTTTACCAAGCGAACCCAAGCAACATCGACACGACGATTGTGAACGGCCAAATCGTAATGGAAAACCGTGTAATGCAAACCGTTCAACTGGATGAAATCCGCCAAAGCGTCGATGAGTTTGAAACAGATATCAAAGCCTTTGCCAAAGAGCTTTCTAAGAAGGCGATTAAGTCGAAGAGCTTGATGGATTAGGCTCATTTAACGTTCAATGTTACCTGTCGGTTTTGCTTACTCAGAACTGACAGGTGGCTACGTTCTAGTTTGTTCTATTATCTATTATTCGAAAAAATTGCTCACGGTTTACGGCTAAAGCCCGTTTGGATACTGGTTTTGAATGTGACCAATCTTCAAGTTGAACCGTGATACATCGAATGTACCACAATACTTTTTACTCATTGAATACCTCAGTTTTATAGTGGCGGCGACGTAAAAGCTCGTCCCTCTAATAAAATATAAAGGTTGAAAATGAAAACCCAAGTCCTACTTTGTTCTACTCTTATTGCTCTTTCTTCAATGCCCACTTTTGCCGGAGAAACCAAGTTAGATGTGCGTTTTGGTCATAACACGGCATCTGATATTCGTGATAGCCGTGTCAAATTCATGCATACTTTTGATACAGGTTTCTACTTTAGTGCGGAGGCTGCTCAGATACATAATGATGGTTACTTTGCCGGTAATGATTCAAACGATGAAGATAAAAATGGTCTAAAAGCAGCCGCTCAAGAATTTGAAGCAACTTACAAATTCCAAATTAATGAACAGTGGTATTGGGCCCCTGGTCTGGTGACGGTCACCGCTCCAAATTGGACGGAATATCGCCCATATCTAAAGTTGGGAACAAGCTTCGAAAATGGCGTGTCTTTAACTGGTCGTTACCGTTACAACTGGTCTAACGATGCGAATGGTAAAGACTATTTAGATGGCAGCGGCACGACTCGTGGCGCCTCTAATCAGTTTGATATCTGGCTATCAAAAAGCTTTGGTGACGTAGGTTTAATGTATAACCCTCGTTATCGTTATCAAGACGGTGTCGATCAAGGTACGGGTCGTGACGATTATTGGGAACACACGATAATGGTTAACTACCAGATTAATGAAACTTGGACACCATACATGGAGCTTGTCTCTGTCGATGAAACTTACGTGGACTCTAATGGTAATCGAGAAAACGACTATGCGGTGCGTCTAGGGTTTGTCATGAACCTTTAATTTAGCCCGTTCTAGAACAAGCTATGTCCTTGAACAAACAATGCCCATGAGCATATGTCGATTCTTGGGTATGTGTGGAATCTAAAAGAGCAGCCATTGAGCTGCTCTTTTTTTGTTGTGCGCCGAG
>NZ_JBFROW010000057.1:0-55440 GCF_041471665.1 Vibrio sp. 10N.261.51.F11
TTTAACTGATCGGCATTACCGCTAATCCGCGGCTATTTTTAATTATCTAAACGAAGTTCCTATTACTTCGATCTTTCTACTTCTTTGTCTCTTCAACCACGGCTTTCATCAATACTGATGTATCCATGCGGCCTTGTCCTTCGGCAGACAGTGCCTTGTAGGCGTTGTTGGTCTTTTCAGTCAGTGGAAGCTGGATGCCTTGGCGCTCAGCTTCATCTAGACAGAAACCTAAGTCTTTGATCATCCAATCAATTGCAAAGCCAAAATCGAACTTGTCTTGTGCCATTGTGGTAGCGCGGTTCTCCATCTGCCATGAGCCAGCAGCGCCGTTTTTAAGGCAATCAACCAGAGTTGGGATATCCAAACCTGATTTTTCAGCAAGCACTAAGCCTTCAGATAAGCCATTCAACACTCCTGCAATGCAGATCTGGTTAACCATTTTCGCGCGTTGGCCTTGGCCGACTTTACCCATAAGAACTGACGACTTACCGTAAGCTTCGAACACAGGTTGAAGGTCGTTGAAAAGCGCTTGTTCGCCACCACACATGATGGTTAGCACGCCATTTTCTGCGCCCGCTTGGCCACCAGATACAGGTGCATCCATAAAGCGAATACCGGCTTGCTTCGCTGCCACTTCAAGCTCTTCAGACAGAACTGCAGACGTTGTAGTGTGATCGACAAGAATCGCGTTTGGCTTCATCGCTGCCAATGCGCCTGTTTCGCTGGTTGTCATGCTGCGTACGTCGTCATCGTTGCCCACACAAACCAATACCACGTCAGCTTCCGCTACACATTCAGCCACAGATTCTGCCGCTTTACCTTGGTGTTTATCAGCCCAGTCTAGCGCTTTACTGTGAGTGCGGTTAAATACCGTTACTTCAAAACCGGCTTTGACTAGATGGCCTGCCATTGGGAAACCCATAACGCCTAGCCCGATAAAACTTACTTTCATTTCTTTCTCCTTTTATTTGACCAAACCATCGCTATGAAAAGATCGAACACTCTCAATCAATGCATCAATAAGCAGGGTCAAAGCCTTTGGCTGATATTTTCTTTCTTTGTACACTAAATACGCTTGGCGATCACCCCGATGATACTCAGGGAGTACTTAAATCAGATTCATGTCGGGATAAGACGAACAATATAATGAAGTTCAGCGATAAATCGCGACCAGAGAACGCTTTGTCAGCCGTACATTATGGAACGATGATCAAGGAAAATCAGGTATAACGTTCATAAAAAAACCGAGCACTAGGCTCGGTTTTTTGTATTCTACATTTACTCACAAGAGCAAAGCTATCAATTATAGATTGATATTACAGCTCAGCGTTGTGGTAAACCTGCTGAACGTCATCACAGTCGTCAAGCATGTCTAAGAACTTCTGGAATTTCTCAGAATCTTCTTCAGCTACTGGCGTAGTTGTTTGAGGAACGAAAGTGATTTCCTCAACGTCTAGCGTTAGCTCTGGGAACGCAGTGTTTAGTGCAGTCTTCGTTTTGAAGAACTCAGTCGTTGGAGCGAATACAGTGATAACACCGTCTTCTAGCTCAACGTCAGTCACGTCTACGTCTTCCATCATTAGCGTTTCTAGGATGATCTCGTCGTCTTCGCCTTTAAACTGGAATACAGCTTGGTGAGCGAACATGTGAGAAACAGTACCTTCAACACCGATTTTCGCGCCAGTCTTAACGAAACATTGGCGAACGTCTTGGAAAGTACGGTTGCCGTTGTCAGTTAGACAGTCAACGATTACGCTTGTGCCACCTGGGCCAAAACCTTCGTAGCGAGCTGGTTGGAAGTCTTCACCGCCGCCGCCGTTCGCTTTATCGATCGCTTTTTCGATAACGTGTGCTGGTACTTGGTCTTTCTTCGCTTTAGCAATCAGGTGCTTAAGAGGTAGGTTCATGTCTGGGTCAGAGCTGCCGTTCTTAGCCAGTACGTAAATCTCTTTACCGTATTTAGAATAAACTTTAATTTTTGCGCCTGCAGTTTTCGCCATTGAGGCCTTGCGCACTTCAAAACTTCTTCCCATCGGGATCTTCTCTCTGATTCAATTAACGGTGCAAATTCTAGCAAATTACTGTGTCATTTCAATTCTACAGCACTGCTGGGCAAGGTTTGTCTGCGTTTATGCGACACCCATTACCCGTTTGTATTTTTCTACAGACTGTTCAAACCACACCTTTTCATCTGGGTCACCTAGCTTCATTGCTTCTTCAACAATGGCTTCAGGGCCACATTTCGCTTGCTTCAGTTTCCATACAAGAAACGATGCTTGCTTATCCAGTTCGATTTTATTTTTCTCGCTGGGTGGAAGGAGTGAAAGGTTGATAGACATTGCTAGCCTTCGTCTGTAATACACTTGGCCGAGAAATATATCATAGAGCAGCCTCATAAAACCAATACTATGAGTAACAGAAAGGGTTTATGAGACCCGAAACCAAGCAAGTCACTGATGCAGGTCAAGCTAGTTTGGGAAAGTGCGTTTAGCTCAAAGCACCAATAAGTTTGCACGATATAAGCCAGATCTCATATAAAATAAATAAGAAGAACACGGAGCGTCAATAACTGTGATCCTGTTTATTTCTCACTATCAGTGGGAACTCGCGTTAAGCCCTGCTTATTACTCACATTGAAAAACAAAGCAGCATCCCACGAAGACTCCATCAAATGAGAATAGATAGACATATTTTGTTTATTCTTATTTATAAGTAACTCTTTAATCGTGCCCAATGTGTTTGTGTTGGCATCAATCTGAGTCTGACAGTATTTAACAATAATGACAGGAGGAAGAGAGCCACCAACTCGAAATATGATGTATCCATCTCGTTCCAATTCCATACGAGAGTAGATTTTCATATTGTCAGGAGTTCCATCAATATCATTTATAATCTTCTTAAGCTTGCTATAAAACTCTAATCCATCACAAAAACATTTGTCATTAGCAATAAAACCATTGATTTCGTTAGTTTTATTACAATAATCCTCAACGGATTCAGGGGTAACTGGATACCGAGTCTCATTAATAATGTAACTACTTAAAGTTTTTAACAGCTCAGTCTCGCTCTTAGACAGTTTCATACCTAAGTCCAAAGCAACACTTACTAGGTTATGGCTATAAGCTCTGACCTTTTTTTCAAGTAAATCTTTAGGCGCAGATATGAGTAATGACACAACCCCTGATTTAAGTAACAACTCAAGTGCATAGCCCAACATCAAAACACTCGATTTGTAAGCAGCATCTTTGATAGTTAAGACCTCAAAAACATCACTTGATGTGTAAGAGGTAGTAGTCATTAATGATTCAAGTTCTAGTGTTTTCTGATTGCCGTTTTCTCTAAGTAATTTCGCACTAATGAGTTTGCTATCTGCCTCTTTAACCCAATCAAATTTATTGAAGATCCCTTTTTCGCCACTCGATTTTAAAGGTGCTTTCATCAAAGTCCTACTGTCTCGATTCATGTATGTTTAGTTGACTGAATATTGATTTGTAATTGAAGCTTAGAATACCACTGAAATCCGGTCACTAGAGGCATAGTAAGTTGAAGTATGAGCGTATCACTCCTATTCCGGCAACAGATAGCGCGTGCTTCTACCACCAGAACCAGATTTAACTAAGCAGCCATGCTCAATCAAAGCGTTCAAATGACGTGTTGCTGTGGCACTACTCACCTTTGCTACTTTCTGATATTGGCTGGCATTGATACCTTCTGAAAAATCACCATCGAGCATCCTATTCAGCACTTTTACTTGCTCTGCTGTAAGCTTGGTTTGGTCGATGCTGCGCCAATAGTTGGTCTTATATACAGTTTGGTCGACCTCAGCGAAAACCCCTGTAAACGTCTCGTCTAACGTATCTAAGAACCACATCAACCATTCGCTAATATCGAGTCCCCCTTTCTGGGTTCGCTCCAATATCTCGTAGTAATGCTTGCGGTTAGCGAGAATTCCCACCGACATCGCATAGAAGCGTACCGACTGCTGCTCGGCCTGTGCTAACGCCAAGTCGGTCAACAATCGAGTAATACGACCATTACCATCATCTAACGGGTGTAAGGTGATAAACCAAAGGTGAGTGATTGCGGCTCGCAATAGAGGATCGAGTGTGGCGTCGGTAAGTGAATCATTAAACCATTTGATAAATGTATCTAGCTCAGCATCAAGAATGTCTCGGCTAGGCGCTTCAAAGTGCACGGTTGGGCGGTCAATTCTTCCTGATACCACTTGCATCGGAGCGTCACCTCGTAGCTGACCTCCAACTACAGGGTTAAACATGGTGTAGCCTTGAGGAAACAGTCTATCGTGCCAATGTAAGATCCTATCAAGCGCTAGTGGCTCTGTTAGGTTCTGCACCGCATCCAACATAATTTCAGCTAGGCCATCGGTTTGTTCTGTCGTTGGAAAAGGTCGATCTTCACTGACACCGAGTTTATTGGCTAAAGAAGACCGGACCGAGAAAGCATTAAGCTTTTCTCCCTCAATCGCACTGGAATGGACTATGTTCGCTAATAAGGTGTCGAGCATGGTTTGGGATTGATCTGCCGACTGTGAGGTAATCTTGCCCAATAGAATGCCCTGATTAAGCCGTACTTCTCTTAACCTCACGCCTATTTTCTGATTATCCCAAACAAAGTTTGGCCAATTATCTTGCTGCCAAATCCACATATTACACCCCATGATGCGAAAGTATCACTTATTCAACTCATACTATGAGCTGTTTAAGGCAATTATTCAACTCACCTAATGAGCCGAATAATGAGTTAATCGCATCACAGAGGTTGCAAGAGTAACTTCTAACCTACAAAACTATTCACTCACCGCGAACACATCGCAGCGTGAGGCGCAGATGAAATCATTCTTATGCAAGCCTTTGATTGAGTGGCTCCACCAAGTGACGGTGACTTTGCCCCACTCCAATAAGATCGAAGGATGGTGGAACTCTTCTTCTGCCAGTTCTGACACTATGTTGCTGAATGCCCATGCTTGCTTGTAGTTCTTAAACTTGAACACCTTCTCAAGCTGCGGGATGCCGTCTCTTTCGATGATCTGCCAGTCTGACAACTCCAACAGTAAAGATTGTTGTTCATCTTCACTTAGGGCAATCGCGTCGATACTGCAGGCTTCGCATTTTTGTTCATTCAACATGTGTTGGTTCCTTGGGTTCAAAAAGTGGTGGTAGTAACCCCGCATCGATGGCGAGATCAGCTTGCTGTAATAGGTTTTCCTGACTGATTTTAAAGAGCTCAGATAGCTCGTCGATCACGTAATATTTCGGCTGCATGATGTCGATACGATAAGGCGTTCTTAAAACCGTTTGCAGATCGAACCGCTCGCGAACGGCCAAATCCCCTCCCAACGCATACATAGTTTCCGCTGGAGACGAAAGAATGCCACCGCCATAGATTTTCAGTTGTTGGCCTTCTTTTACTAAACCGAACTCAACCGTAAACCAATACAAACGGGCAAGATAAGCGCGCTGTTTAGATGTGGCGGCTTGGCCTAGTTTTCCATAATGCTCAGTGAAAGCCGCGAAATCGGCATTAGTGAGCATGGCACAATGGCCGAAAATTTCATGAAAGAAATCAGGTTCTTGTAAGTAATCGAACTCGTCTCGCGTTCTCAGAAATGTCGCAACTGGGAATTTCTTATTGGCGAGCAAATCAAAGAATCGGTCGAAATCGATCAATGCAGGCACAGGCTGAACTTGCCAACCGGTTGTTTCCATTAGCACTTTATTTATCTCTGGCAGCTGGGGAACTCTGTCTAATGGTAGATCCAGCAAGGTCAAACCGTGCAAATAAGCATCGCATGCGCGGTCATTAATCACGTCCAGTTGCCTTTTCACTAAGTCGTGCCAAATAGCGTCTTCTTCGAGGCTCCACTCAACCCATCCCTCTTGGCTCACGGGCTTAGAATGATATTGAGTCATTACACTCCTCCTTTCGAATGTCTCACTTTAAGCCTATCTCCACTCCTTATAAGCGCCAATTTGCGCGATTTTTCGAAACAAGCGATCGTGTAACATTTTATTTACACAATTCCACCAAGCGCTTATTTTGCTGAACTTTTGACTTTGTAAAACCTAAATACCAGACTGAAAACGTTAACTTTTTGTTAAAGGTAAAGGAATGCACGAAAGCAATAAGCCCATTTGGCAGCCAAGCGAGCAGCGTATCGCCAATGCCAACTTAACCCGATTCATCGATAGCCTTGAACAGTCTTGGTTAAACCTAGATAGGGACGTAAAAAACTATGCCGAACTCCACCAATGGTCTGTAGTTCAGCCGGAATCGTTTTGGCAAAACGTGTGGCAGTTTTGTGGAGTAGTCGGCTCACAAGACTCTATTAACAAGGCAGAAAGCGAGACCATCAAAGCTCAAGGTGGGAGCCGCTGGCAGCAGCCTAAATCGAACCGTGATGCGGTCTGGTTTCCGAATGCTCAAGTTAACTACGCCGAGAACTTGCTGCGTTTGGCACACACCATGCCTGATGAGCTTGCGATTTGGTTTGAGAATGAACGTGGCGAACAACAGAGTTATACATGGGAAACCCTGTGTGAAGCTGTCTCTAGTGTTCAGCAATGGCTTGTCGATAGCGGAGTGAAACAAGGTGATATAGTTGCTGCGTATACTCCCTATCTGCCACAAACCGTGATAGCCATGCTAGCCGCCACCAGCTTAGGCGCGATTTGGACATCGACCTCGCCTGATTTTGGAGTAGAGAGTGTGATTGAGCGATTCGGACAGGTGAAACCTAAGGTGCTGTTCACCTGTGACGGTTACACCTTCAATGGCAAAACGTTCGATATGGCGGGCAAGAACCGTGAAATCATCGAACACTTAAACGAATTAAAACAGGTGTGTGAGATCGGTTATTTGAAACCGAGTAATGACTTAGAGAAGAGCGATTTAGAGAAGAAAAAAGTTGAACATGATGTGTCGATTCTAAGCTGGCACAGCATCATTAATCACTATCAGACAAAACCTCTTCGATTTACTCGTGTCGGCTTCAATGAACCGTTGTTTGTACTCTACTCTTCCGGCACCACAGGCAAACCCAAATGTATAGTGCATTCTGTCGGTGGCACTACCATCAACCACCTAAAAGAGCACCAGCTTCATTGCGATATTAAACCGAGAGATCGCGTGTTCTACTACACCACTTGTGGTTGGATGATGTGGAACTGGCACGTATCTGCGCTCGCGAGCGGTGCTTGTTTGGTGATCTTTGATGGTAGCCCGGTTTATCCGCAACCCAATGTACTGTGGGACTTGGCACAGCGTGCAGACGTATCGACATTTGGCACCTCAGCCAAGTATCTAGAAGCGATTGAGAAGGCAGAACTCTCGCCGATCGACAGTCACTCTCTTCCTCACTTAAGAACACTGTGCTCGACCGGTTCTGTGCTTTATCCAGAACAGTTCGATTACGTCTACAAACACATCAAGCAAGACCTGCATTTAGCCTCAATTTCTGGAGGGACAGATATTTGTGGCTGCTTTGTTTTAGGTAATCCCATCTCGCCAGTGTATCGCGGTGAGTGCCAACAGGCCGGGCTCGGCGTCGACATCAAAGTGTTCAATTCGTCTGGCCACAAGGTTAATCATGAACGTGGCGAACTGGTGTGTACAAACTCCCTACCCAACTTCCCCGCTGGCTTTTGGAATGACACCGGAGAGCGCTATCACAGCACCTATTGGGATAGGTTCGATAATGTGTGGCATCACGGTGATGAAGTCGCACAGAGCGTGCATGGTGGCTACCTGTTCTACGGTCGAGGCGACACCACCCTCAACCCCGGTGGGGTAAGAATTGGGACTGCCGAGATCTACCAGCAAGTGAACACCATTGACGGCATCATCGATTCGATAGCAGTCGGTAAAAACATCGACCGCAATGAACAGGTATGGCTGTTTGTTCAGCTGCAGCAAGGTGTGAGTTTAGATGAAAAGTTACTGACAGCCATCAAAAGCAAACTCAAATCCTCTTGTTCGCCAAGACACGTGCCAAGCCAGATATTTGCGATCAGCGACGTGCCAAAAACACGCTCTGGCAAACTGGTGGAGTTGGCTGTGAAACAGGTGATCAATGGCAAAAATGTAGAAAACCTCGGGGCTATCGCTAACGCCGAGGTTTTGGAAGAGATAAAGAGTGTTGTTTCGCTTTAGTGTTCCTATCTCAAAAAATCCAAGCTAGAAGAAAGTAAAGTAACCAGTTATCTATGCGAAACCTGACGAATATCTGAGTTGATGTCATCAATAAGCTGTCTTGCTGATTCATCTCTTTGCTTCACTAATGCAATGAACAGCAAATCAGTAATAATGTTTTGAGCTGTTCGGGATGCTATCGATGAACTTCGGTATTGGCTTTCATCAGCAATCGTATCAAAGGATAAATCCGCGATGCTTCGAAGTTTACTTTTACGAGCGGAGGTAAGAGCGATGACCTTAACACCTTGCTCCTTTGCTGTTTCTGCGGCGATTAACACATCTTTTCTTTCCCCTGAAAACGAAATAACAACTTGGACATCTTGCGGGGTAAGCGTACGGGCTATCGCTATCTGAACGTGACTGTCTTGTTCTGCTAAAGCGGTAATGCCTAATTTCAGCAATTTAAAGCTAAACTCTTTTGCCGTGAGTGCTGAGCCTCCAATACCCACGACTTGCACTCTATTGGCACCATCTAACAGTCGAATAGCTTCCGTGCAGGTATCAAGTGACAGCGCATTGGTTGTCTGGATCATCGCATCGGTTTTTTCTTGCACAAGCTTTTGAGAAATAACGCTGAATGGGTCATCGGCCAGAATATTACTGTGCAGTGGGGTGGTTTGAATGGCGTGCTTTCGACCTATATCCTCCGTCAGCGCTAACTTGAATTCACTGTAGCCTTTAAAACCAATTCGCTGCGTAAATTTCACGATACTTGATTGACTCACGTTGGTCGCTTGCGCCAGTTCTTGGCTTGTCAATGAGGCTGCCTGTTCCACATTTGATGTTATCCAATCCGCAATTTTTCTCGCATTGGCAGAGAGCTGAGTACGACGGCTGACAATTTTATTCACGACTGACACATTTCACCTCGATTATTTTAGAATAAAATATTCCTAATGAAGAATAATTAATATTCAGTTCAAACCGCCAATTAAGTCGGAATGCCTGGGATTTAGTATAAATTTATCACAATTATTCCACCTAAATCACCACTTCAGAATAACTCTAACTGTGATTTTTATCACTCAAACGGAATATTTTATTCTTTAGTATCGCCCTCAGTTTGTATTGGGTAAGAGAACAAGTAATGAAGATCGATTTGAACCGTTTGGTTACAGAGAGCCGCAATCCTGCAAGCGCAGACATTGATAAGCTATCAACAATTGACATGCTAGCCGTCATCAACAAAGAAGACCAACGTGTTGCGTTAGCCGTAGAAGAAGTCCTTCCTCACATTGCAAAAGCCGTTGACGCGATCACAAGTGCTTTTGCAAAAGGTGGCCGATTAATCTACATCGGCGCTGGCACTTCTGGGCGCTTAGGCATTTTAGATGCAAGCGAATGCCCACCGACTTATGGCACGAGCCCTGAACAAGTCATTGGCGTTATTGCTGGCGGGCACCAAGCCATCTTAAAAGCTGTAGAGAACGCGGAAGATGATCCTGCGCTCGCACAAGCAGATTTAAAATCGTTGGCGCTAACAGAGTCAGACGTAGTCGTCGGAATAGCCGCGAGCGGTCGAACTCCATATGTGTTGGGTGGCCTCACCTATGCTCGATTCATCGGAGCGACCACTGTGTCAATTTCATGTAACCCCGGATCTCCAATGGCAAATTCCGAAGACATTGCGATTACTCCAGTTGTCGGCCCTGAAGTGGTGACTGGGTCATCAAGAATGAAGGCCGGTACCGCTCAGAAATTGGTTCTCAATAAGTTGACCAGCGGCGCCATGATCCGCAGTGGGAAAGTGTTTGGAAATTTGATGGTTGATGTAGAGGCGACCAACGCCAAACTCGTCCAACGTCAAATCAACATTGTTATTGAAGCAACCGGAGTTGACAGCAAACACGCTGAATATGCGCTTAACGCTTGTAATAACAACTGCAAAACCGCAATTCTCATGATTTTGGCTGGCATCAGCGCCGAAGAAGCCTGTGCACGACTCAATAAAAGCGGTGGTTTCATCCGAACTGCACTCGCCGACGAATAATTAAATTCAGTTATAAAAGGTAATTCAAATGGCAAAAATAACGCCTACCATGATTGAAGCTTTACTGTTGGCCGTTGGCGGCAGTGGCAACATTCGTAAATGTGGGAACTGCATGACCCGCTTACGTTTAGCCCTCGTAGACATCAATCAAGCGTCTCTGGATACCATCAAGAAAACCCCAGGCGTTCTGGGTGTGGTAGAGAGTGACGAACAACTTCAGATCATTCTTGGGCCAGGTAAAGCGCAACAAGCTTCTGAGCTGATGAACAGCTTGATGCTTGAGCAGCCTGAAGCGACCGTAAAACAAACTAATGCAGAGGAAGATTTGTCTACGGTTGCGGCTGAACAAAAAAAGCAAATGAAGAGCAAGCAAACCAGTGGAGTACAGCGATTTCTTAGTAAGTTCGCTACCATCTTTACCCCCTTAATCCCTGGCTTTATCGCGGCGGGTCTGTTGCTTGGTTTTGCAACCTTACTTGAGCAGACCTACATTATCGATCAAGAACCAAGCAAGTCGCTGTTAGACCTTGTTGCCTACATGAAAGTATTTGGTACCGGCCTTTTTGCCTTTTTGAGCATTCTGATTGGCTATAACGCCCAGCAAGCCTTTGGCGGCTCTGGCGTTAACGGGGCGATTCTGGCTTCACTGTTCGTCTTGGGATATGACCCAACCGCCACGTCCGGCGTCTACTCAGGGATGAATGAGTTTTTCGGATTCTCTATCGACCCGCGTGGCAACATCATTGGGGTATTACTCGCGGCAATCACCGGTGCTTACGTAGAGAAACTGGTTCGAAAATACATGCCCGATGACCTCGATATGATCCTAACGTCTGTCGTCACGCTTCTCATTATGGGCGCGGTCACCTACTTGTTGATCATGCCGATTGGTGGCGAGTTGTTCAAAGGCATGTCTTGGTTATTCCTTAACTTAAACGACAACCCATTTGGTGCCGCTTTACTGGCTGGCCTATTTCTT
This sequence comes from Vibrio sp. 10N.261.51.F11, assembly GCF_041471665.1. Taxonomy (NCBI): domain Bacteria; kingdom Pseudomonadati; phylum Pseudomonadota; class Gammaproteobacteria; order Vibrionales; family Vibrionaceae; genus Vibrio; species Vibrio sp. 10N.261.51.F11. The sequence goes on from NZ_JBFROW010000057.1 coordinate 11,181, forward strand.
ATCTCTGTCGTGTTTGGTATTCACCAAGGGTTTGTTCCTGTCTATTTTGCACTTATGGAAGCGCAAGGCTTTAACTCTCTGTTCCCAATCTTGGCGATGGCGGGTGGCGGTCAGGTCGGCGCGTCAATGGCGTTGTACTTCAAAGCCCAAAAAGACTCTCTTCTTCGCACTCAAGTCAAAGGGGCTATTGTGCCTGGTTTGTTGGGTATAGGTGAGCCGCTGATTTACGGCGTCACACTTCCACGAGTAAAACCGTTTGTTACCGCTTGTATTGGCGGTGCAGCAGGCGGGTTCTTTATTGGATTGGTCTCTTACTTAGGGATGCCAGTCGGTTTAAATACAGTGTTTGGCCCATCGGGTATCGTCGCTGTGCCATTAATGACTTCTAACAGCGGTATTTTTGCAGGGATGGCGGTGTTTGTTATTGGTCTTCTTATTTCGTATGTCGTGGGTTTCTTTGCTACGTACATGTTTGGTTCCAAAAACGTTGATTTAACTTAGGTAAAAGCAGTGATGAAATTGAATAAGATCATTTTGAGTACAGCAGTATTGTCTGTTGTGGGTTGTTCGAGTGGCATGAATAAATTCAGTAATCAAGACCTAGAGCAGTACCAGCAACAACCAGAAAAATACGCTGAAAGCGTCGTAAGTACGATGAATAACAGAGAGTTAATTGGTCAAACATTGATGATGGATTTTCGCTCGTGGGGCAAAGACCCATACACCGATGAAGAGATCCCTGTAACTCGAATTAACCATGACATAAGCTCGATGATCACCGACTACCATATCGGCGGTGTAATTCTATTTCGCCAAAATCTAGTGAATTCGAATCAAATCGTCGAGTTCACTGATGCCTTGCAAGAGGCGAGCAGTAACCTACCTCTTCTCATCGCGACTGACCAAGAAGGCGGTTACGTCACTCGATTGCAGAATGGCACAGAGATGCCAGGAAACATGGCGCTAGCTGCCTCTGGTGACGCGAACAATGCTTACGTTGCTGGCAAGATTCACGGCTCAGAGCTGTCCGCTTTAGGCATTAACTACAACTTCGGCCCTGTGGTTGATGTCAATGTGAACCAGAACAACCCAATCATTGGTGTGCGCTCGTACAGCAGCAATGTTGATGTGATCAATGAAATGTCTACCGCCTACATGGATGGTATTCATGAAGCTGGCGTGATCAGTGCACTGAAGCACTTTCCTGGGCATGGCAACGTGAGCGTCGATTCACACTACGATTTACCAGAAGTCAGCTACTCACGAGAAGAGTGGGAAGCGATCGACCTCGCTCCATTTAAGTACGCGATTGAGCACGGTACCGATTCCATAATGTCAGCGCACGTGACGCTACCAAGCGTGGATGACACTATGATCCAAGCGACCTTAAGTGACAAAGAAATGCTAATCCCTGCAACGTTCTCCAAACCTATTTTGACTGGGGTTTTACGTGACAAAATTGGCTTTGATGGGCTAATTGTGACCGATGCGCTCGATATGGGGGCCATCGCTGACAACTTTGATCGCAACTACGCAGTTCACGCTTCACTTTACGCCGGTGCTGATATTGCTTTGATGCCGCTTCAAATTACCAACCGAGATGAAATCAAACAGTTGGAAAGCCTATTTGTCTACCTAGAAGACAAAATGGAAACCAATCCAGAGTTCCTTGAGCGTATGAAAGAAGCCGCAACTCGCGTTATAAAGAAAAAGCTTCAAATGGGTCTGATTTACCAAACCACAGACAAACAGTTTGCCATCGACTCAGTAGGCTCTGAAGCGAACAAACTTGAAGAGAAAAAGGTCGCTGATGCATCAATCACGCTTATTGAAAACCAAAATAATGTATTGCCTGTCGATCCAAGTGAAGCCAGCAATATCCTAGTTATTTCTGATGAAGATAGCCGCAATGCACTTGTAACCAAGTACCTGAACGTTGTGAAACAAGAGACAGGTAATCACCCAATGTTCATTAGCGAGCAGAAAGCGGCATTAATGGAAGATAACTTAAATGAAAATGAGCTTCGTAGCACCATTGTAAAGTCCGATCTGATTATCATGTCGACATACAACCTAATGGGCCACGCGGCAAATGCTCAGAAAATCGTAGATATCGCGAACGCTGAAGGCAAAAAACTGGTGATGATTTCAACGCGTAATCCTTACGACATTGCCCATGTAGACGGTGTACAAGCGAACATCGCTATTTACGGTATCACAGGGTTCGACGTGACCAACAATGACCGCAATTCACTTGAAGCAAACATTAGCTCTGGTATTCGCACCTTGTTTTTAAACCCTCAAACGGGACTGCCTCTGAACGCACCAACAGGAACTCTTCCAGTAGATGTAAAAAATGACAACGGTGACGTTATTTACCCATTCGGCCATTCAGTGAACTACCAATAATTCGTCCTAGGAATAATAAAAATGATAAATAAAAAGTCTGGAGCTACCCTACTAGCACTGCTTCTACCTAGTCTCGCGCTTGCGACTGAAGACAACGCCGTAAAAGTTGAAACGGAAGAGCTAACCCAAAACTTTACCTCTGAGTGGAACGTTGCGTCGAACATTTACATGGAAATGGAAAAGTTTGAAGGGCACAGAGACCCTGATGGCAATGCAGTGATAGACAAACTCACCCCAGTCGCACAGCTATTCATTAATAGCCCTAACTCCAAATGGAGCTATTTTCTTGAACATAAAGTGGCGCGCCGTTCGATCACTGAGGATCTAAATAACACAGATAACTCGTTTCAACGAAACCGTACTCAGATTGGTGCGACTCGTAACTTAGTTCGCAACGATGATGTGGTCTTTAATCTGAACGCTACATACCGAAAAGAATCTAACGACTCTGCACCGGGAACAGATGCTCGTGGCAGCAACAACCTGTACTGGATAATGCCTAGTGGTGAGTTTAAGATCACCGATAAACTCTCATTCTCTTACTGGGATGCGTTTTACTACTATGATCGCTTCGTAGGAGAGAACGATTACGAGTGGGAAGCGGAGCATGGTTTTGCGTATAAACACAGTGATAGTTTCACAGCAAAAGTCTACCTATACACCGATTGGACTTGGGATAACGACCAAAACAAGAACTGGGAACAAAACCAGATTCGTGGGTACTTCCCAACTAAAATTAATGACAAATGGAGCGTGATGCCTTATTTCCGCTACTTCATCAACGAGAAAATCTATGATGCGTCAAACAACTACAACGTCGTCAATGAGACAGACGACGGGCTGCGTTTAGGTTTGAATATCGACTATAAACTGAGCCCTAAATCAACGTTGTGGGTAGGTATGGCTTACGAAGAAACCAAGTGGGATGAGTCTAAGTCTGCGGGCCTAACCAGTGGTTCAGACAACAGCCAGAAATTCTATCTAGCTCAAGCGGGTTGGAAGTATAAGTGGTAACAGCTTGATTATATTTTCGATGTAACAACATACCAACCGGAGGCGCGTTCTCCGGTTGGTATACTAATGATCATGACTTCTCCCGTTTCATTGATACTAATCTGCACCAATAAAACTGCACACTCAATCAAGCGACTTTCCAATACGTGAAGATATTCGTATATTGCTAAATGAGCAATCAGGCTAGAACAGAATAGTCCAAAAACGGTTTTGGTAGCGTAAGGGAAAAGTATTTGCGTTTACATCAGTGAATCTACATGGAATCATTCGCATCCGCTTGATTCTCTGGCATCGCCTCAATAAAAGCAGGTAACTGATTGCACGCTTCGACAATTGAGTTAATCAGCGGATAAGGTGACATATCAACGCCAAAACGCAGCGCGTTATACACCTGTGGCACCAAGCAAATATCGACAATGCATGGTGAATCGGTGAGGCTATACACCGAATCACCGTGTGCTTTTCTGTGCTTTGCCAGTTTCTCTTCTAGAGCACGGAAACCTTGGTTCATCCAATGATGAAGCCAGTCCATTCTCGCCTCTTGCTCGCAAGACAATTCTCGCTCCAAATACTGCAACACGCGCAGGTTGTTCAGAGGGTGAATTTCTATCGCAATATCCTGAGCCATAGCCAACGCTTGATAACGCAGCGGTGTTTGCTCTGGAATGAGCGAGGAGTCAGGGCTGCTCTCACACAAATAGTGTTCATCGAGATATTGAAGAATAGCCAGTGACTGATTGAGTTGAACTTCACCATCCACCAGCACCGGCACTAATTCACTGGCATTGAGTTCGCGATATTGTGGATCATGCTGCTCGCCGCCATTACGCACCAAATGGACCGATTTAGACTCATAGTTGAGTTGCTTTAGGTTTAATCCAATACGCACCCGATAGGCAGCCGAAGAGCGCCAGTAACCGTAAAGTATAATGTTCTTGTTCACGATGCTCTCGCTCATACTGAAACCCTATTACGTGGATTATAGCGCTCGATACTGGCTCACTTTTTGGTCTATCGCGCCAAAAATGGAATCACCCGCCGCATCAAGCATCTCAAACTTGATCGAGTCACCAAACGACATGAATTGAGTCGACGGTTTACCATCACGAATCGTCTCTATCATGCGTACTTCAGCAATACATGAATATCCCACACCACCTTCAGAAATCGAGGTGCCATGGTCAGTGCCTTGTTTATTAGAAACCGTGCCTGAACCTATGATCGCGCCCGCCGATAATGGTCGAGTTTTAGCTGCATGCACAACCAACTCTGCAAAATTGAAAGTCATATCTATACCGGCATTCGGACAACCAAAAGGCTGGTCGTTGTAGGTCGATATCAGCGGTAAATGTACCTTGCTGCCTTTCCACTGTTCGCCAAGCTCGTCAGGTGTGACTGCGACCGGGGAGAACGCCGAAGAAGGCTTAGACTGGAAAAAGCCAAAGCCTTTCGCGAGCTCTGCTGGAATCAAGCCACGCAGTGACACATCGTTCACCAACATCAGTAAACGAATCGAATCATGCGCTTGCTTGGCGCTGGCTCCCATTGGCACATCTCCGGTAACAACCGCAACTTCACCCTCGAAATCAATACCCCATTCGTCGCTGGCAAACTCAATATTGTCACGCGGCCCGATAAACGCATCTGAGCCGCCTTGGTACATGAGTGGATCAACCCAGAAGCTTTCTGGCATTTCAGCACCACGAGCCTTACGCACCAGTTCAACGTGGTTTACATAAGCGCTGCCGTCTGCCCATTGATAAGCGCGTGGAAGAGGCGATTCACAATACTGAGGTGCAAACACTTCACTGCCTGTGACATGTCCGTTGTTTAACGAGGTGTATAACTCTTCTAACTGAGGTGCAACGCTGTCCCAGTTATCCAATGCTACCTGCATGGTTGGCGCTAGATGCATCGCATGGAAAATTTCGGTGGCAGCTACACATTGTTTAAGATCTTTACTTACGACCATCAATAGACCGTCGCGAGTGCCATTTTTCTTGGTTGCTAATTTCATCCTTGTCCCTTACTTCTTATCGTCAGCCATGGTTTGAGAACCTGTCTCTTGCAAACCCGTGTCTTGCCAACTGTAGACATATTCTTTGTTCTCAACGCTATCGAGTTCACCAGAGAACTGCAGCGCATGGCGAGTATCGATCATCACCGCGACTTCATCGGTGAACTTTTTCTTATGCGCTTGCCCAGCCTTAAAGGCTTTAGGATGAGGCCCATGAGTGAAGCCCGCCGGGTGGAAAGTCACCATACCCGCTTCAATATTATCGCGGCTAAAGAAGTCACCTGCGTGATAGAACAGCACTTCGTCGTAGTCATCATTGTTGTGGTAGAACGGCACTTTCAATGCACCTGGATCGCTCTCAATCGGGCGTGGTACAAAGGTGCACACCACAAAGCCTGCGCCAACAAAAGTGGTGTGTGCTGACGGTGGCAAGTGGTAACGATGTGACATCAGCGGTCTGATATCGCGCCAATTCACTTTCACCACCGCTAAGTCGCCATGCCAACCAATTACATCCAATGGATTGAACGGATAGGTGATCACACTGACTTTGTCGTGGCGTTTCACCTGAACCTGAGTTTGATTTTCTGAATACTGAGCGCGGAATTGCTCATTGATAGAAGGTATGTCGAGCACCGCCGGATCAAACACCGCGTGATTGCCGACCATGCCCTTCTCAGGCAAGGAATAAGCCGCGTCGGTGTTCTCAATCATCAAGATGAACATCGGCTCACTTGGCTCCAAGCGCCAATTGGTTGAGCGCGGGATCATCACGTAATCCCCTTCACTCACCTCTAAATGACCATAGTCGCAATAGAGATCTGCCCTACCTTGGTGAATGAACAGCAGCTCATCACCGTCAGAATTACGCACCAAGAAATCCATCTTCTCATCCATGCGCCACACACGGATTTTGCAGTCCGCATTGTGCAAAAGATGAGGCACCGCCCAAGGGGTTATCTGGCTAGCTTTCTCCACCAGCGTAAAATCAAAAGCGCGAGGACGTAAATCACCCTCCCACTCCGACCAACCTGTTGGGGCATGCTGGTGATGAAAGTGAGCGGCAGGGCCAAAGAATCCACTTCGGCCCGCTTCTCGCTCATAAATTGCCTCTTCGGGGAAGTCGGCGTGCGCTTGTTTAGAGCACACCCCCTCCCGATGAGGAAACGAGATCCATTTATGCATCGTCTAATACTCCTCGACGAATCTGGTCCTCTTCAATCGATTCAAACAGCGCCTTGAAGTTACCTTCACCAAAGCCTTCGTTGCCTTTACGCTGAATGATTTCAAAGAACACAGGCCCAATTACCGTCTGTGTGAAAATTTGCAGCAAGATGCCGTCTTTGGTCGGCGCGCCATCAATCAGAACCCGTAAATCGCGCAGCAGATCGGTGTCTTCACCGTGGCCCTTCACACGCTCGTCGACTTTCTCGTAATAGGTATCTGGGGTTGGCATAAAGTCCATGCCGCGATCACGCAGGGTTTTCACGGTTTTGTAGATGTCATCCGTTGCGAGCGCGATGTGTTGGATGCCTTCGCCGTTGTATTCGCGGATGAACTCTTCGATTTGTGATTTGTCGTCTGAAGACTCATTGATAGGGATGCGGATTTTGCCACATGGCGAGGTCATGGCTCTGCTCACAAGGCCTGTCAGCTTGCCTTCAATGTCGAAGTAGCGAATCTCGCGGAAGTTACCGATGCGCTCATAAAACCCAGACCAAACATCCATATTGCCTTGTTTCACGTTGTGCGTGAGATGGTCGATTTCATACAAGCCAACATTGGCTTCGGCCATGCGCTGTTCCGCATCGTCATAGAATCGGAAATCAACGTCATAGATGCTCTGCTTGCCATAACGATCCACAAAATAGAGCAGGCTTTCACCGATGCCGTAAATGGCAGGAATACTCAGCTCCATCGGCCCTATTTCTGTTTTGTACTCTTCACCGCCGCCCTTAAACGCTTGTTCCATTGCAGCTGTCGCTTCGTTGACACGAAAAGCCATGCCACAGACCGATGGCCCATGCACTTTAGCGAACGCTTCCGCTTGGCTGTGTGGCTGCTCATTGACGATAAAGTTGATGTCACCTTGTCGATACAGCCAAGCCTCTTTTGAACGGTGCTTAGCGATCTCGGCAAAACCAAGTGACACAAACAGCGCTTTAAGTTGCTCGATTCCCTTGTGGTCAACGGCCGTGTATTCAACAAACTCGAATCCATCCGTACCAAGCGGGTTGTATGTATCCACCATGAACTTTCTCCTTGTACCTATTGGTTTTGTATTACGTGTTTTTTGTCCTTAATTAAATTTGGCCCACAAGCGGAAAGATTGGAATGCATCGAAGGAAATGGGCAATAACGCTAAAAACCCGTCAAGTTGTAAAATAATTGTTACACACAAACCCTCGCAACAGGAAAGTGAGTGCTATCAAGGGATTGAAGAGTGGTGGTTTGATTTACAGCAAAGCAAGAGATGTTGCTTAATTGTTACAAGTGATTTTTTTGGCTAAAGCAGAAAGAGATAAGTGTATGTTGAACGTAAAAAGAGCATCACAAAACAGGTGATGCTCTTTTAAAAAGCTTCATATCCCAGCGGTATTCTTATGGGACGAAGTATCAAACCTAACCCATTACTTTAATGGTTGACGGTCAAATAGAGGTTGTTTCTCTCGTGAGCACGTCATCAATTTAGGCAATCACAGAACGAGACTTTTTCAAGCGAACTGAAAGCACGGACATTAAACTGATAAGCACCAATAGCCCGGTACCGGCACCACTACGTTCAACATCTTCAGCGCTATCATCACTTCTTTCAGCAATGTCTTCACTTGTTGCTCCAGATATCGGGATAAGTTTTACAGCCACCACCCTCTCGTCACCTACTCCATCATTACAATAAGCAAAGTGTGCGGTTGAATCATAAGCCATAGAAGAGGAGCTACTTTCACTCGCAAAACATTGTATTGCCGTCCCTGAGATAACACCCGCGTCATTAATGTCGGTTGCGTCCAATATTCTAAAGTGGTTGTTGGCATCACTGTCGTCACCACCGTTAGTTAGGTCGTCTAACCACCAAGCTTGATCATTATATCTTGCACGTCTATCAGCATCGGTACCAGTGTCGTTATAAGGGAAAATGAAGCCGCGATGCCTTCTTTCATGTCCGTCTACTTCAGCGTGAGTTTCGGCGTCAACATAGCCAACGATTTCATTGTAGCTGTTGATCTCACTTGCTTTTCCCTCTGCACTGTCAAAGAAAATGTCTTCACCTAAACTTGCGAAGAATGTGGCTGTTGGCGTTGTGTCATTCGCATCAGCGACGAACATACGATTATCAGACACACGATCCGACGGATAATCACCATCTCTTTTTGCATAACCAATAACCATCATGTTTTCATTAATGTCTGTTGCGACAGAATTACTGTGAATGTATGAATCACTCACTTCTACCGTCGTATTAGCGATAAATGTAGTCGTCCAAGCATTTTCCGAAACGCTGAAATTTGACGTACTGCTTGGCCTAAACACAGCAGCCTGCATAAGAAAGTTATCTGAATCATCTAGTTCCGTATTGTAACCAACTAAAACAGGATAAGAGCTATATGTCCCTCTAGACGAAATCGTTGCAGCCCTCACACTCGCTTGTGCTGAAGCTTCATCATCGTTGTAAGAGTAATAGGTCGAACTGGTTTCCCAATCGGATACTGCAAAACGGTTTCCATCATCATTGGGACCATTCGCATCGGTTATATTCCAGACAAAAGCTCGATTAGCAAAAGCAAAGTTCTGACACTCTGGATATAAAGCAGGCTCAATATCTTCATCGATACAATTATCTAGATCCTCAGCATCACTGTCGGATGTGTACGGAGAGTCATAATCTTTGTATCCATCACTGTAATAAAAAGTCGCAACGGACGCGCTTCCGACCACATAGCTTTCCCCTCCATAACTGAAAGAGTCAAAAGCCATCGTTCTTCCCATTTGGGAGATTATATTCGCTTCGCCGTCAGCATCGCTGATCGTAATGCTGGTATCGGCTTCAGGTTGGAGAACCGTAAATTCAGTGCCTGTATCGTAGTAACCACGCTGCCTATACAACTGAATATATTGGTTGTTATAACTGTAGTAACCACTGCTGGTGTTACCAAGAACAAAACCATTCTCGTCAACTTTAGTGATGACCTTCTCCTCTGTTCCATCAACAAAGGAATAACTATAACTGCTCACATCAGGTGGGTTGCTGCCAACATCTGGGATCTCGCTTAGCGAAGAAGAATCATAAAAAGCCGTGGAATTGGTCTGATAGCTCGGCCCGTAATACGCATCACGCTCATTTTTCAAGCCTCCAATGCCCGCATCATCATCGCCATACCACAATAAAGAACTCCAAGCTTCACAAGTCGCGTAGCCAAGTTCGCTCGTGCAGTAGCTATAGATATCGTCATAATCCAAATAGTAGAACGTGTTATCGATACCAAAGGGGACCTCCTCTTTAAAGGAAAAACCTGGTTCTGCATTTTGAGCTTCCCCTGCGAATGCGTAGTCGGTGTCACCACAACTGGTACTAAAGCAATCCGTTGTACCAAGCTCTGGTTCAACTGCGACCCCATACACCGATTCCGTTTCTACTGGTGATTCCTCCAAAACCACCCTATAAAGCGCAGCGTTACTATAAGAAGCAACCAACAACGTAGAAGAGACAACGACTGATTTTTTTACCATTGCCTTCATTCTACGGCTCCTAAAAAATAATCCATTTCAATACCAACGATAGCTTTCTGCCTTTATTGCTAAAGGCATTAAATTCATGAGTTCAATAGTGGACTAGGATAAAAATAGAAAATGTGGAAACTATGTAGAAACAATGGAGGTTTAAACAACCTGACTTGATGGGCTAATGATCTGATGCTCTTATAAAGTTAAGCGCTAACTTTCATCTCCTAGATTTATCCATTTTCTCTGCTAATTTGATCGCTAACCTATTTGCGTCAAAGAATTACACTTATATTTGGTTACGAATAGGAATTAAATGATGAACAAAATCACGACAGCATTACTTTTACTGACATCGACATTCGCGCTTCAAGCGTGTGCTGAAAGCCGTGAAGGCCCAAGAGAAATGCCAAGCTTTGAAGAAATGGATGCAAACGGTGATGGCGAATTACAATTAGAAGAGCTCAGAGGTCCACTCGCCGATGACTTTGATAAACTAGACGCAGATGGAAGCGGTGGTCTATCGGAAGAGGAAGTTCCGCCACCACCACCAAGACGTCAATAATGGTTAGAGGGTTATCCTAAAATAGTGATAATTCAATGCGAGCTGATGGGGTATAGCACCCTGTCAGCTCGCTATTCATTTCTAACAAAAGAGTGCTTATACATGGCCTAAGATGAATAAAGAAATCAATGTCCATATTTCCCACACGATCGAGGGCTAATATTGGTTTATCTCATTTTATTGTCTTAACTCACTCTATCGTCTTAATTCACTTTAATTTCTGGAGAGAACGTGCGCATATCAATTTTCACCAAACTGTTTGTTTCAATACTAATGGTATGCGTGACCATGCTCTTTGTACTGACCTATTTTATTAACTCCAGTTTTCAAAGAGGGCTCCAAGATTTCACAAATAATAATGAGATTGCCCTAGCTCAAGAACTCGCCAATAACTTAAAGCAATATTACTCACCTTCCGAAAAGTGGAGGCGGCTAGAGCGTGAACCACATTTAATCGCCAGTAGCATTAGCGGCCCCTCACGACCACATCCTCGTGACAGACACCCATCGCCACCACCATTAAGAGAGCCGGAAGCGCCAGGCCTTCAACCTATTTGGCAACGACTCAACATTTTAGATCAAGACGGGCGAGCCATAATTGGACCGCCTGAAAACCTACATCATCTTGAAGATGGTCAGCATCAAGCACTAGTCGAAATAACACTGGATGATCAAGTTATTGGGTATATCTCCATCGTCCAGATGGATGAAATATCAGGGCCTTTAGCAGAAAGCTTTTTCAAACAACAAACGACGCATGTAAGCACTATCGCATCGATTACCGTGTTGCTTTCATTCCTTATCTCTTTGTTTCTTGTTAGGCGATTTTTGAAACCATTGCGTGCTTTGTCGAAAGGTGCCAAATCTATCGAAAATGGCGATCTCGATTTCTACATTAAAAAAAGCGGCAATGATGAATTGTCCGATCTCATCGGAATATTCAACGGTGTTGTCGAGACACTAAGAAAACAGAAAACACTTAGAGAACAGTGGTTATCAGATATTTCACATGAACTTAGAACGCCTATCACCGTGCTTAGAAGTGAACTAGAAGCGCTACAAGACGGTATCCGATCTCCTGAACCAAAATACATCGACTCGTTACATCAACAAATCATCACACTAGGTCAACTCGTTGAGGATCTTCACCAACTCTCCCTGTATGACATCGGATTTAACCTCAATGTTAAAAACAACGTTGATATACATAAACTGATTGATTCTGTGATCGTTCAAAACTCGATCCGTTTAGAACAAAAAAACATCACATTAACAAAGCACTATGACCATTCGGCGCCACTGTTTACCTCGTGTGATGAGAGATTACTGACACAACTGTTTGTGAATCTGTTAGAAAATAGCGCGCGATACACTGGCGATAATGGGTATGTATCGATAGATGTTACCGACATTAGTGATAGTATTATTATCAACGTTGAAGACAGTGATCCAGGTGTACCTGATGCATCACTTCCACGTCTATTTGAGAGGCTTTACCGCGTTGATAAATCGCGTAGTCGCTCAAGTGGCGGTTCTGGACTTGGATTATCTATCTGTAAAAATATCGTTGAAGCGCACCAAGGACACATTACTGCCGACCACTCAGAATTGGGTGGACTACGAATCATCATAGCGTTACCAAAGGAAATAAAATCGTGATTTTAGTCGTCGAAGATGAGCCTGCATTAGCAAGTGTACTGTGTGAGTACTTAGAGCACTCTGGCCTTGAAAGTCATCATATTATCGATGGTAACCTTGTCATTGACTGGGTAAAGCAAGCATCGCCTAAACTCATTATTCTCGACCTCATGCTACCCAATAGAGACGGGTTGGATATTTATCGAGAGCTGAGAACGTTCAGTGACATCCCAGTGGTTATGGCGACAGCCAAGGTCGAAGAGATCGATCGACTCGTTGGGCTTGAATTGGGTGCAGATGATTATATATGTAAGCCGTACAGCCCGAGAGAAGTAGTCGTGAGGGTGAAAAATATTTTGCGCCGTTCCAACAAGCCCCAAGCCACGTCAGCAACGAACGCCATTGATATTGATGAATTGAGTATGACCGCCGTCCTATGTGGTATTAAGCTAAGTTTAACGCCAGCTGAGTTTCGGCTTTTGCACCTTCTCTATCAAAATGTTGGCCGCATTTATAGTCGCGATCAATTGATTGATAAAATCTACGACGATAGAAGAGTGGTCAGTGATCGCACTATCGATAGCCATATCAAAAACTTACGCAAAAAAATGGTCTCGATAAATGAAAAATGTGACTACATCAAATCCATTTACGGGATAGGTTACAAACTAGAAATAGAATAATACGAATCAAAAAGCCGCTGTAGTCAGCGGCTTGATGAGTTCTAGAACGAACCTAATTCGAATATAAGATTCAATTTAATCCCAGTTGAGAATCGACCAGTTCGGTTGTTCAGCTAACGCTTTTAAACGCGGACATGGGTTCACCAGATAGGCAAAATCGGCGTGTTCACACAAAGGTAAGTCGTTGATTGAATCCGTATAAAAGTGAATGTCTGAGTAGTTAGTTTCTTGATTGTCTAACCACTCTTTTAAACGCGTCACTTTGCCTTCACGATAGCTTGGTACGCCTGATATTTGAGAAGTAAAACGGCCTTGGTTTTCAATCAAATCAATACCGAGTGCATTCTCGATACCAATCTTACGGCCGACCGCTTCTACTAAGAAAGTGACGCTGGCTGAGATGATCAACATGTCGATATCGTCACGCTCTAACTGCTCAATCAAAGGTTTCGACTGCTTGAACTGTTTAGGCAAAATATGCTGTTCAACACACTCTTCCACCAAGGCGGTGACTTGCTCTGTTGGCATATCGGCTAATGGCTGCATGGAAAACGTGAGGTAATCTTCCATGTTCAGTTTGCCTTCCGAATACAGGCCCATTAAGCGTTTATCTTCATCAATAAAGTTGGGCGCAGTGGCAATGCCCTTTTCAACCAAGAACTCATTCCAGAGCATCGCTGCATCGGCATTGATCAGCGTTTCGTCCATATCAAATACATACAAAGGTTTGAACATCTTAGGCTCTCACAGGTTGAATTTCGTTAAGGTTAAACAGGAGTTCAAGTTGGCTGCCGTTTGCCAACAGTCGCTCAGAGGAACGGTTAAGTAAATCGACAGTTAATTCACATTCATCGACGTCCACTTGGTAGCGAATCACATTACCCAAGAGCTGGTGGTTACGAATTGTGCCCGTTTTCGGCGCAGAGATATGCTCGCCATACTGTCGGCCTTGCTCTTTCACGTAGATAGATTCAGGGCGAATCGCCACTTTCCACTCTGTTTCAATATTGAAAAGTTGCTTGGCTTTGTTCGCTTGCACCAGATTGTAGTGCCCCATGAACCCAGCAACAAACTCATTAGCAGGTTGAGTGTAGATCTCTTCGGGTGTGCCGGCTTGTACGATCTCACCTTTATTCATCAAGAAGATGCGGTCAGACATGATCATCGCTTCTTCTTGATCGTGAGTCACGAAGATCGTGGTCAGGTTCATCTCTTTTTGAATATCTCGAATCTGTTGGCGAAGGTGTTTACGGATCTTCGCATCCAACGCCGAAAGTGGCTCATCGAGCAATAGAATACGCGGCTTGACCACCAAGGCTCTTGCCAAGGCAACACGCTGACGCTGACCTCCCGAAAGCTGATGCGGGTAGAATTTCTCTTTACCCGTTAAGTCCACCAGTCCAATCACTTTCGCCACTTCACGTTTAATCTCGTCAGCAGCAAGCTTTTTCATCTTGAGGCCAAACGCAATATTGCCTTCAACCGTCATGTTCGGGAACAGCGCATAAGATTGAAACACCATGCCGATGCCACGTTGTTGCGGCACTTGGTGAGTAATCTCTTCACCGTTGACCCAGATCTCGCCACCATCAACAGGATTCAGGCCAGCCAAGCTGCGCAGTAGAGTCGATTTACCACAGCCACTTGGGCCAAGCAGAGTAATGAATTCGCCCTTCTCGATGGAAAATTCAATATCTTCAAACACCGTGTTGTCACCAAAGCTCTTGGTGAGGTTTTTTGCATTTACATAGCTCATTATTTTGTTCCCTGGCTGAAACGACTTGCCAACCAAGTCAGTAAGAAAATAAACAGGAAGTACGTCATCACAAGGGCTGACGTGAAGTGGCCGCTGGTTTGACGCATGTTGTATAGGTAGATTTGCAGTGTCTCGTAACGTGTACCCACCAAGATATTGGCAAACACGAACTCGCCCAATAGGAACGAGAACGACAAGAACAGTGACGCCATTAAGCCTTTCTTAAGGTTTGGCAGAATAATCAACAAGGATGCTTTAGTAGTACTCGCGCCGAGCAGGTGTGCCGCGTCCATCAAGTCTTGCAGGTTGATCGCTTCAAAGCTGTTGGCAATCGCGCGGTACATGAATGGCAGCGCGATGGTGAAATAAGTACCAATCAAGATCCACGGTGTGCCAATCAGTGATATTTCGCTATCGGCATACAACTGAAGCAAGCCAACCGACGACACCACGGGTGGCACAGCAAATGGCAATAAGATCAGGATATTCATCACCTTGTCGAGCTTCGGAAAATAGTAAAACACCACGAAAATCGCAGGCAGAACCAACACCACACTCAATGACAGCGCCGCCACACAGATAAATAGCGAACGACCAAAGGCTTGTAAGAAGCGAGGATCGGTCAGCAGGTTGATATACCAATCTAACGTGAAGCCATCCGGCAGGATCGTCGCGCCCCATCGAGAAGAGATCGAGTAGATAAAGGTCGCTAAGATCGGGATCACCATGATGCCGACAATCGAATAGACAACCGTTTTATGAAAGCGAGTATTTACGGTATTCATTACTTTCTCTTCCCTGCGTAGCTTTTGCTGATCAGCCATTGGTTAATCACGGTGATGAAGGCCAGCATCGCCATCAGAATCACAGAAATTGCGGCGGCTAGGTTTGGTTCTAAGAACAAGTCGCCCGATACCAAGCTCGCGATTCGAATCGTAATCACGTTGTAGTTGCCCGAGGTCAAGGCATACACGCTCGCATAGGCGCCAATCGCATTGGCAATCAAGATGATGAAGGTGCCGAACAAAGCCGGAGATAACACAGGCAGCGCTATTTTGGTCCAGTATTGCCAAGTTTTCGCGCCAAGCAATGCAGAAGCGGCTTGCCAGTCGTCACTCAGAGCATCAAACGCTGGATAGAGCAACAACACCGCCAATGGGATCTGGAAGTAGATGTAAATCGCCAGCAAGCCCCACTTGCCGTAAAGGTCGAAATCACCCAGCAATCCATACTGCTTGAGCAACAAGGTAATCGCACCGTTGGTCCCAAGGATGATGATGAAAGCGAAAGACAACGGAACGCCAGAAAAATTACTGCTCATGTTG
The DNA here is from genome assembly GCF_041471665.1 of Vibrio sp. 10N.261.51.F11. Classification (NCBI taxonomy): domain Bacteria; kingdom Pseudomonadati; phylum Pseudomonadota; class Gammaproteobacteria; order Vibrionales; family Vibrionaceae; genus Vibrio; species Vibrio sp. 10N.261.51.F11. The sequence continues at coordinate 27,307 of NZ_JBFROW010000057.1, forward strand.
GTGAAAGCAATCACCGCATCGCGGATTTTAGAATCAACGCGGCGCAGTGAAGAAACGAGCAGAGTCGCAATCGCTAAGCCAACAATGCTCGACCAAATCGACAACCATAAACTGTTGCCAAAAGCCTGCATCATAAAGGCAGAATCGAACACTTCAGCGTAGTTTTCGATAGAGAGTTCGTCGTCATAGAAGAAGCTGTTGATCAGCACCCAAACCATAGGTGCCAGTTGGAACAGATAGAAAAACAATGCGAAAGGCGCAAGCCACAAAGCGGGCTTGAAGCGTTGAAACAAAGATTTGGTTTTGGGTTTAAGCGCAGAGCCATCGCTCTGCGTGATTACAGAACTGCTCATAGGGCCAACAATTCCTGAGTGTAAGATTTATCGTGATCTAAGTTGAGTAGCTGACACACGCTGCCGCAGATGTCGGTCTGTTTCACTGCACAAGCTTGGTGTGTAAACTTATCGCCAATCACAAAGAAAGGCACTTCACGCTCTTCAGGCAGAATGCCACCATGAGACAGGTCATTGTTCATGCCATGGTCACTGGTGATGATCACTTGATAACCATCATCTACCCATTTCTCAAGGTAGTTCGATAGGTAGATATCCGCGCCACGAGCACTATTACGGTACTGGCGAGAATCCAGCCCGTGCTTATGTCCCATGTCGTCAATGTTCATTGGGTGAATCAATAAGAAATCAGGCTGATGAGTGACGCGCAGGTGCTCAGCATCCAAGAACAAGGCTTCATCTGGGTAGTGGTCCCAGTGGTAGAAACAACCGTGTTGGATGTTCATGGTTTCATCGTTGGTGAAACGGTCACGTACTGCATCAAATGGCGCTCGGTTATATAACTCGCTCACCCAATGATATGCCGCTGCAGCCGTCACTTTGCCCTGCGATTTAGCCAAGCTAAAGATCGACTCGTGATTCGATAAACGCACGATTTGGTTGTTAACGATGCCACTCTCGACAGGGCGAACCCCAGTTAAAATGCACTCATACAGTGGACGGGACATAGATGGCAGCTCACACTGCACAGGGTAAAGCGTGGCGCGCAGCTTGTTTTTTTGCGTGCTCATGACTTGCGAATCGCCTTGTTGATTTTGGGAAACGCTGTGATTACTGTTTTTCGAGTCACTAAGTTCTAGAAGGCCGTTCAGGTAGCCCATGCAATCACGGGCTACCTGATAGTTCAGTCCATCTAGAACAACAAGGATAACCTTATTGCTCATGGTCTATTCTCTATTGCTTGTTTCTATAAGCCACCTATTGAAGGTGGTGTGTTAAGCGGGGTTATTGCTGGTGAATCAATACGCTTTCTTGCCATTGACGTGGCAGGCGACGTGCTGATTTTTCCCATGCTGAGAAGTCAGTCACTGGGTGAACATTGCTGTATTCATCGTTTGAGATCAGCTTGTCTTGTACTGATTGAGGTAGCGTAACGCTGCTACGGATTGGGCGCGCGTAACCTTCTGCTAAGTTGATTTGGCCTTGGTCACTGAAGATGTATTCACGAGCCAACTTCGCCGCATTCGGGTTTTTCGCGTATTTGTTGATGATGGTGGTGTAACCAGAGATCACTGAACCATCTTGTGGAATGCTTACTGTAAAGCGCTCACGGTCGATCTTGTCGCGGTAGTTCAGTGCATTGAAATCCCACATGATTGCCACTTCCACTTCACCTTTTTCAAGGTTCGCGATGCTTGGATCTGTGTAAGACAGGCGGCCTTGCTTCGCTAGCTCACCAAAGAATTTAATCGCTGGTTTTAGGTTCGACTCGTCACCACCGTTAGCAAATGCAGCCGCTAGAATTGCGTTGTTTGCTTGCGCAGCTACGCCTACATCACCGACTGTTACTTTGTAGTCGCCTTCTAGTAGATCGCTCCAAGATTTTGGGGCATCTTCAACAAGGTTATTGTTTGAAATGAACGAGATAGTACCTGTGTAAGCCAGAGCCCAGTGACCATCTTTGTCTTTCGCCCAGTCTGGAATGTCATCCCAAGTCGTTGGCTTGTATGGCTGCGTTACGTCTTTCTGCACAGCGACACGTGCAAAGGCGAAACCAACGTCACCGATATCTGCGGTTGCGTTTCTTTTCTCTGCTTCAAATTTCGAGATCTCTTGTGCCGAGCTCATGTCTGTATCCTGATGCTTCAAACCGTAGTTTGCTTTCAGGTCAGCCCATGTGCCTTTCCAGTTTGCCCAACTGTCTGGCATACCCACACTGTAAACTGCACCCTCTTTTTGAGCGGCTTCAATCAGTGACTCAAGATCAGCATCCTTCGCCATCGCTGGCATTGAAAGTGTTGCCGTTATTAGCGTTGCGCCGATTAATTTTGCAGGTGAACCAATCAGTTTGGCTGGCGATACAGTTGAACGGCTAAGCAAAGTTTTCATTGTCTCTATCCCTCTGGACTAGGTCAGTAAGTTCGTTTTGTATGCTATCGCCAGAGTGTGACGCTTTCGCGCAACTTATTTGACAGTTAGGGTGCATTTTCGTGGCAGTTATATTTCACTCATATGACAGTAAGCCTTTGTTTACTGTCACATTCCTGTTAACTCCATGGTTTACCTTATTGAGCATACGAACTTATGGACTAGATCAGTAATGAGAACATTGGCTACAGCGCAATCAGGGACACAGCTAGGCAGAATTAAGGCGAGCATTAGAGAGCAGCTTCAATCAGGCATCTTCACCGAAGGGCAAAAACTGCCATCCGAAAGAGAGCTCAGCGAGCTGTTTTCAACCACACGAATTACGCTCAAAGATGCGTTGGTCTCATTAGAAACCGAAGGTTTGATATACCGAGAAGAGCGCCGAGGCTGGTATGTGTCACCCGAACGTGTTCGCTATAACCCATTATCACGTTCTCACTTTCATCAAATGATTCGCGAACAACATCGTATTGCAGCAACCAAGTTGCTCAGCACCCGAACAGAAATGGCCGCAGGCGATTACGCCAAAGCATTAGAAATAGAACAGATAACCCCGATACACGTGATTGAGCGATTACGCTTTATTGATGGCAGAGCGGTGCTGTTTGTTGAAAACGTCTTAAAAGCGCCGTTGTTTGAGAAGGTGTTGTCAGAAAACCTCACCATGTCACTAACAGGAATCTACCGAGAAAAATACGGCTACGAGACCCAACGCTCGCGTTTTGATGTGATTCCCACTTCTGCCCCTGCTCATGTCGCCAAGGCGCTGAATTTGGCAGAGGGCCAGCCTGTTTTGAAGATCTGCCGAGTGAACTACAAACAAGACGGTGAGCTAATGGACTGCGAGTTGGAGTACTGGCGACCGGACTCTGTGGTGATTCATATTGATAGTATTGGTTAGCGCCACATGGCCATTTGTATAGTTTTAGGCTTAAGTTTAGGTTTGGGAAGAAAAAGCTAACATACAAAAACTCCGACAAATTCTGACGGAGTTTTTTAACGATCGAACCTTGAAGCTGTGCAAGCTATCTAACTCATGAATCAAGCTTGAGGAACTGTCTTACCCTTGATGAATCTGGGTTAGTGAAAAACTTCTCTGGGTTGGATTTTTCAATCAATATGCCTTTTTCAAGAAACACCACCTGATCCGATACCTGACGCGCAAACTCCATCTCATGTGTCACAACCACCATGGTGTAGCCCTCTTGCGACAGTTTCTTCATCACCAACAACACCTCTTCGACCAATTCAGGGTCGAGCGCGGACGTTGGTTCATCAAACAGCAACACATCCGGTTCCATCGCGAGAGCTCTGGCAATCGCGACACGTTGCTTTTGCCCACCCGATAACATGCTTGGGTAACTCTCTAGTTTGTGTGACATCCCAACCTTGTCGAGTTGCTTACGAGCCATCTCCTCGGCGTCTGATTTCGCTATCTTCTTAACATGAACCAGCGCTTCCATGACGTTTTGCAACACGGTTAAATGCGGCCACAAGTTGAAGCTTTGGAAAACCATTCCAAGACGCTCTCGAAGTTTCGCCAACTCTTTGTATTTGAGTGGCTTACCCGTTTCAGAGTTGATACCAATACGCTCATCACCCATAAAAATCGTGCCGCGCTCTGGCTGCTCTAACCAGTTCATGCAACGCAGTAGCGTCGATTTCCCCGAACCTGACGAGCCGAGAATACTCACCACATCGCCTTTGTTGATGTTGAGGTTGATGTCTCGCAGTACTTCGATGCCATCAAACTGTTTCGACAGGTTTTCAACCTTGATGATCGTCTCTCGTTCTTCCAATAGTGGCTCGCACTCAATCACTTCCAAATTCACGCCCAAAGAAGGGTTAATCGGTGCTTCCGTTTCAATAATCTCTGATTGTTTAAGCATGGCTAAGTCCTCTAAGTTCAACTTTGGTTTGGATTCGTTTGGTGATGGTTTCAAGTGCAATACTCACGGCCCAGTAGAGCGCGATAGCAATGATGAACGCATTCAATGGGATGAAGTAGGTCGATTGAATGCTGTTGGCGGCCGCGGTAATTTCTGCGACGGTGATGATGCTAAGAAACGCAGTGTCTTTTAAGCAGATGATGAGTTGGTTCGTGATCAGTGGAACCGACTTAAACAACACATTTGGGGTAATAACTCGGGTAAATGTTTTGAATTTAGAGAAGCCATAAGCGTGCGCCGCTTCGATGTAACCAGGCTCTAACCCCTTACGAACACCTCTGAAAATCTCACAGAAATACGTACCATGATAGAGGCTGAGTGCGATGATTCCCGCAGTCACTGCATCTAGTCGAATGCCAACCTGAGGCAAACCGTAATAGAGCAGATAGGCAAAAATCAGAAACGGTAAGGTGCGCATCATGCCTATCAAACTGTTGATGGTGTACTTAACACCGAGTCTCGAGTTTTCGAGACAGTACAACAAACCAATGCCTATGACGAAACTCAAGATTGAAGACGAAACAAAAAGATAAAACGTGGTCACAAAACCAGAAGCAAACAGCTCTTTTTGTTGCCAGATAATATTCCATTCTTCCATATTTACTCCTTAAATTTACCCACTCAATGACGCTTCACAAGCAGGTAAATGGTGTAGCTGACCAAGTAGTGATGACGGCCAAACTGTTGCTGCTACTGTAAACAGATGTATGCACTTATTGCTGCAGATAAGTGGCTCGGTTTTCAGCCACAGCTTGCAACTTCACCAACACGCCAATAATCAACATGTAAATGGCACCGGCACATAGAATCGGCCCAAGTGGTTCATAGGTAACCGCAGAGATTCGATTGGTGACACGAGTTAGGTCGACGATGCCGATCACCGCAATCGCTGGGCTGCCTTTGATTAAGAACGACATCTCATTGACTAGCGCTGGTAGGCTCATGATCACCATTTGCGGGAACATGATGCGGCGAAAATAAGTGATACGTCTCATACCAATGGCTTCTGCCGCTTCCATTTGTCCTTTTGAAAAGTTAAGAAAGGCATTGCGCCAAATCTCTGCATTGAATGCCGATGTATTGAGTGTGAGAGCTAAAATAGCAGAAACGTGTTTATCTAAATTGATGCCAAATGACGGAAAAGAAAGGAAAATAAACAGAGCCAGTGTCACCAAAGGCGTTGCTCGTGCCCAGCTGACATAGATACCCAACATTTGATCCACAAACGGGATTTTCATCATTCTAACTAAGGCAATCATTAGGCCGATGACGACACCTAATACAATCGATACTGCCGATATCCATGCCGTTGCCCACGCGCCCTGTAGTAACTGTTCCCAAGCGTAATAATCCATAAACGACCTCTTTGATCAGCGACTTCTTTCGATAGATTGTGCGCCAAAGACTCATGGGTTAAACCGCTTTGAACCCATTGGCATGGACACAAACAGCCGCTAACTGTTTGTGTCGGCGCATGCTTATTCATCTATTGAACGGCTGTTAGCTTGTGATACTGCTCAACCGAAGTGATGGCTTCTGAAGGGAGTTGGTCGAACGATTCACCGAACCACTTCTTCTGCAACTCTGCCATTTTTCCTGTTTGCTCAAGGTGTAGGAAGAATTCCGTTAGGTAAGCCAAAAGCTCAGGATTATCTTTAGGAACTGGCCAGCTAACGAAACCTGGGCCAGAGACTGCTTCGCCTTTTTTGAATACCTTTGACTTCGACTTCACTACCTCGTTAACTGAAACCACACTGTTGATCACATAGTCTATTCGGCCGATTGCCAAGTCGGAATACGCTTCTGGGTAGGATTGATACTGCACCACTTTACCCAAAGATTTGCCTTGTGCTTCGAGCATCACTTCGAGCTCTGGAAGCCTTTCTAGCAAAGCACTGCCCGCTTGTAAGCCCACTGTTTTTCCATCTAAATCGGCTACCGTATTAATATCTTCCGCGTCAGCTCTGGTTAAGAAGTAATGCTGCGCTGAAGCGATAGGTGGAGTGAAATCAAAGGCCTTCAAGCGAGCATCGGTAATGATCGCGCCAGTTAACGCCACATCATATTGACCCGCAGATACCGAAGCGAGTAGTCCTGTCCAAGGTAAGATCTCTTGTTCGATATCGAACTTCGAATATTCACGTAACTCATCAAGCAAATCTTTGTTAATCCCCGCAGGCTTACCGCGGTCGATATAGTTGAATGGAGAGTAGTTGTCTTCTGTCGCCACTTTCATGAAGCCTTGCTTTTCGATGGCTGCAAGCTCCGATGCTTGTGCGACTCCAAAACAACCCAGTACAACTGTCGCTGCCGCTGTTGAAACCCATGCCTTCATCGTCATTCCCTGTTTCATACGCTTTCCTTATCGAGATTATTTGCCTGCCTTTACTTTATGAACGGAATGCATCGGAGACGTAGAGCCAATTTAATTTTCAGGTTGGGACAGAACGATTTTCTAGTTTGGGACAACGTAATTTTCGGGGTTGAGAGAGAGCAAAACACACTCTTAAAACATCAATATGAACTCTGGCGCATTTCTTGCTCTTTTATACAAATTGGACTGAGGTTCACTGAGAATAAGGACTGTATCTCATGGCGATAAATCACAATTGTTTCATCGAGTTTGATTCCAAAAGAAGCCTGCAAGAACAAGTACGTAGCTATTTGGTGACGGCGATATTGAATGGTATTTTTCCGGCTGAACAAGCGCTTCCGTCTTGTCGTAAGCTGTCTAGCCAATTGGGTGTTTCACGCAATACTGTCTCCTTGGTGTACGACAGTTTGCTCGACGATGGCTACCTCATCAGTAAGCCTCGCAGTGGTTATTACCTTTCAGAAAAGTATGAAAACCCGAGTGATACTATCGACGCGAGTTTGGATCATTTTGAATCAGCCGACAGCGACAATGCACCGGATTGGAGCAAACGCGTTAAGCTGCAATTGGGCCAATACCCACGCATCGTCAAACCCTCGCATTGGAGTTGTTACCAATACCCATTTATTTTTGGCCAACCCTCTATCAATGACTTCCCATTGGCGCAATGGCGAGAAGCCACAAGAAAGGTCACCTCTGATCCACATGACCATCGCTGGCTGTGTGACAAGGTCGATAAAGACGTCGACATGCTGGTCGAACAGATACGCACAAGGGTGCTTCCTCAGCGTGGTATTCACGCCCAAAGTGATGAGATCCTCATAACCTTAGGTTCGCAGAATGCACTGTATTTGATTTCGACTTTGCTCATGAACCATCAGAGCCGAGTCGGAGTCGAGAACCCCGGCTACAAGGAAGCGAATCACATCTTTAATCTCGCAGGTGCGCAGTTACACCCGCATCAAGTAGATGAACAAGGATTGAGATTCAATGAACACTCTTCACTGTGTGATCACTTCTATGTCACGCCCAGCCACCAAGCTCCAACCGGCGTCACCATGAGTGACGAACGTCGAACTCAGTTACTGGAAATGGCCAAAGCCAATGACGCGGTCATTATCGAAGATGACTATGACGCCGAGTGCAACGTGGAGTGGAACCCTAAACCCGCGCTAAAAGCCAGTGACAAGGAAGGACGTGTCATCTACGTCAGCAGCTTCTCTAAGCTATTAGCACCCGGCTTGAGGTTAGGCTACATCGTGGCACCTGAAGAGTTGATCTACGACCTTAGAATACTGCGTCGCTTGATGTACCGACATGCGCCAAGCCGCGTTCAGATGGAAGTGGCGCACTTTATTGAACAAGGCTACTACGACAGCTTTGTGAGGCGCTTTAGGGAAAACACGCGCCAGCGCTGGAAGCTTATCAACGATGCAGTCTTGAAGTACCTACCTGACTGCAAGCGACTGGCTCAGAGTGAACAAGCCAACTCTCTGTGGCTACAAACGCCCAGCCACATCAATAGCCAACGTTTAGCATCACGAGCTGCCCAAAAGGGCATATTGATTGAGACAGGCTATTCACACTTTATGACTAATACCGAAACGGAATCGGGCTGTGAAGCATTGTCAGAATATGACCCCAATTCCTATTTTCGATTGGGCTTTCACGCCATCGACAAAGATCTGATCGCACCCGGTATCAAAGAGCTGTCAGAGGTGATGAAGATCTAGCATCACTCAAAAGCTGTTTGCCCAGAGTGATTCTGTGGATAAACGTAAAAAGAGCATCAATCGATGCTCTTTTGTCGTTTCTGAAGGTTAGGTTTGGCACGTTGAAAAGAACGGGGAGTCCTTTGTCAAAGTGCCTTAGTTGCTGTGTTGGCTATCTTATTGGAGGCTTAAGAAGCGAGCTCAAACAACACTTCATCAATGATCTTAACGCCTTTCTTTATCTCGCTTGGCTGAATAACCAAAGGTGGCGCAACGTGAATGCGGTTATTCACAATGAAGGTCAACAGGCCTCGCTTGGTCAATTGTGCTTTCAATTGCCCCATTTTTTCATTGCTTAAAGGCGTCTTGCTTTCACGATCTTCCACCAGCTCTACAGCCCAGAACATCCCTTTACCGCGCACATCACCAATCATAGGGTGCAACTCTTGAAGGCTCAGTAGAAGCGGTCCTAGAACGCTGTTACCGACGTTATCAGCATGTGTGACAATGCCCTCTTGCTCCATCACATCGAGCGTTGCAACGATAGAAGCCATCGCCAAAGGATGACCAGAGTACGTTAAGCCACCCATAAAGAAGTTTGACTTAAAGTGCTCAACGATCGGTTCGCTGACCACCACGCCACCAGCCGGCACGTAACCTGAGTTCACCCCTTTCGCGAAAGTAATCAGGTCCGGTACGACATTAAAGTGCTCAAACGCGAACCACTTACCCGTGCGACCAAAGCCGACCATCACCTCATCAAAGATCAATTGAATGCCATGTTTGGTTGCTAGCTCACGCACGCCGATAAGGTAATCTTTAGGCGGAATGAGAAAGCCAGCCGTTCCCGGAATGGTCTCTAGGATAATCGCCGCAATCGCCGTTGGTCCTTCGCATTCAATCACTCGCTCTAAATGCTGCAGGGCACGCTCACTCTCTTCTGCCTCAGTCGCCGCGTTGAATTCGCTTCGATAGAGAAATGGATTGAAGAAGTGAACGTGCCCACGGCTATACTCGTTTGGAATTCGACGAAAGTCCCCCGTCGCAGCAATAGCAGTACCTGTATTGCCATGGTAAGAACGGTAAGCAGATAGCACTTTGTCGCGCCCTGTAAATTGTCGCGCCATCCGAATCGCATTTTCGTTGGCGTCTGCGCCTGCATTGGTAAAGAACACCTTCTTAAACGTGCTTGGCGCTTTCGACAAAATGCGCTTGGCCGCCAAACCACGAGTGAGGTTGGCTGTCGCAGGGGCAACAGTTACCAAAGAGTCCGCTTGATCTTTAATGGCTTTGATCACTTGTGGATGCTGATGACCAATGTTGGTGTTAACCAGTTGGCTACTAAAATCAAGGTACTCTTTACCTTCGTAGTCCCACATTTTGCATCCTTGCCCACCCGCAATGGCGATAGGCTCCGCTGCTTCTTGAATCGACCAAGAATGAAATACGCTCTTGTCGAGGTCGATAATATCTTGGTTCACAAGCTGTTCTGTTGATACTTCCATTTCATCGTCTCCATTAACAACACTAGATTCACAGCCGCTCGTGCTTGGCTCGTCTTCGAGAATGAAAGACACAAAACACGACATTGAAAAGGCTGCGCTATCGGATGGAATAATCTTCATCCCAAACAGGGCGGAGGTCATAGTGTCAGTTTCAACAAAACATTGGGCCAGTACATCAGCCCAAGTCTCATCCCCGATCCAACAAACAGCCTGACCCAATCCAATCGTCGATCTGGCTCTATTCAAAACTCTTAGGTGTGAATAGATTGAAAGGCAGACGAGACAGGTCTCATCGAACGCTAATTAACGCAGCAGCAATATCAAAAGCAAAGAGGTGAGCAAGAGTGGAATTAGGATTAGCGATGACATTGATTCTGTTTGCAGGAGTAGTTCGAGGCTATTCAGGATTTGGGTTTGCGATTATCGTAGCGCTTTCCCTCAGCTTTATTGTTCCACCATTGCAAGCGGTAACCATCGCTATCTTGTTGGACTTTTTAAGTGCCTTTCCTCTGCTCAAGCGAAGTAAAACTACCATCAATATCCGGCTTATTGCGCCGCTGTGTATTGGCATGTTGGTTGCGGTGCCTTTCTCGCTGTATTTCATTAGCACGATATCGGAATCAGGCTTGAAGGCCTTTATCGCGATGATGTCTTTGGTCGCTGGCACGCTGATTATTTTGGACTTACGCCTCACTTGGTTGCACCAACGACACGCGTTTTGGGCGGGAGCCATTTCGGGGTTTAGCATGACCACCGCTTCTTCTGGAGGTCCGCCATTAGTGACGTATTTGATGAACCTGACCATTAAAACCAGTGAACAGAGAGCCACCGCGATTGTGTTTTTTCTGCTGAGTTCAGCGATTTCACTGATCGGCTTCATATGGATTGGCGCATTTAACCAAGAATCGTTCATCACAGGTTTATGGCTATTACCGGCAGCTTTGATTGGCAATGTACTGGGGCAAAAACTGTATCTATCAGTACCGAACTTGTCTGCAAAAACAACGACCGCGCCGATTTTGATCGGCATGGCACTACTTATGTTAATTTCAAATTAGAAGGATGTATTTATGGATAAGATAGCGTTCATTACAGGGGCAACCTCTGGTTTCGGCAAAGCGGCAGCAAAACGTTTCGCAGAAGATAACTGGTCGTTAGTGCTGTCTGGTCGTCGAATCGAAAGGCTACTCGACCTAAAGGAAGAATTAACGGTGCCTGTGCATGTAATTCAACTCGACGTTCGAGACGCAGACGCCGTAAAACAAGCCATTGATTCACTACCTGCTGAATTCTCATCGATCACCGCATTGGTCAATAATGCTGGGTTAGCTTTGGCACCAGAAGGCGCGCCTGATGTGGACTTGAAAGACTGGCACACTATGATCGATACCAATGTCACAGGCTTGGTTAATGTTACTCATGCGCTGTTGCCTACGTTAATTAAAAAAGGCGCAGGAAGCTCAATCATCAATGTTGGGTCAATCGCCGGACAGTGGCCTTACCCAGGAAGCCATGTGTATGGTGCCAGCAAAGCGTTCGTAAAGCAGTTCAGTTACAACCTACGTTGTGACTTACAAGGCACAGGGGTACGAGTGACTGACCTCTCCCCTGGTATTGCAGAAACGGAATTTACTCTTGTAAGAACTAAAGGTAACCAGACGGCTTCAGACAACCTTTACCAAGGCACTACACCGTTGTCAGCAGAGGATATTGCCGAGCAGATGTTTTATATCGCAACCTTGCCAGATCACATCAACATTAACCGAGTCGAAGTGATGCCGACACGTCAAGCATGGTCTGCGTTCGCAATCGATAGAGATTAAGTTCAAACCGACACATACAAAAAAGGTGGTCTTTTCAGACCACCTTTATCATTTCTTTCACACGATACTTCAAATATAACCAACGGCATAAAAGACTATGTCTAATTCGCCTCATTACTCTTTTAATGAAAGTAAGATTAGAGATACTCAACTAAACAATGTGCTGCTCATGTTCTTTGTTTGATTCCGTCTCTTTCGACAAGAAACTCGCTACGATCTCTCTCAGTTTGCCTTGGTTAACCGGTTTAGGTAAAAACTCATCCATGCCTACATCGAAGCACAAATGCTTGTCTCGCTGCACGACGTTGGCCGTCAGCGCAATGATTGGAATATGCTTTGCAGCCCCTTCTTCGAGCGCTCGGATCTGCTTGGTCGCTTCGAAGCCATCGAGAACCGGCATCTGACAATCCATAAAAATCATCTCGTATTCGTTGGCTTTGAATTTCTCGACACCAATTTCACCGTTGTCGGCAATATCAACCTCAAAGCCAAGCTTCTTGAGCATCATCTTGGCGACTTGTTGGTTTACTCGCGAGTCTTCAACAACTAAAACTGTACCACTAAATTCTCCGGCAACTGCGACAGGTTTTGACTCTGCTTGAATTGGAGCTTGTTTATCGGCTGGTGTGGCGTTTACAGAGACAATGGGAGCATCTTTAACAACCGCTGCAGGTTTACTTAACGTCACAGGTTCATTGTCTTTAAACGCAACCTCTCCTCTGTTCGGATAGGTAAAGACTGAAGTATCAGCCGCTCTCGCGAGTACCTCACTGATGGTCCATTTAAGCTGATTATCTTGGTAAGGACGCGCAATGTAGGCAACAAAACCGACTTGTTTAGCACGAGCTTCATCTTGCTTTCTAGGGGCAGCAGAGATCATCACTAACTTGGGACACTCGCTACCAAAGCGTTCAACTAAGCTTCTCGCCAGTTGAAAGCCATCAACGGACGGCATTACTTTGTCTATCAGAACGAGATCATAAGGTGATGACTTAGCCACAGACTCTGAAACCAACTCTAACGCTTGGTTTGCCGTTTCACAGCACTCAGACTTAACGCCAAAGGATTGAAGCTGTGTAGACGTTATACGCATGTTCAGCTGGCTATCATCCACAAGCAGAACCGAAACCTTATTGAAATCGATATTGCTTTCATCGGCTTCTAAACACGGGTCAAAGTCAGCCGTAAAATAGAAGGTACTGCCTTTACCTTCAACACTGGTGAGTTCAAGCTTGCTGCCCATCAATGTCACTATCTTCTCGCATATTGTTAAACCAAGCCCTGTGCCTCCGTAAATACGGGTGGTACTGCCGTCGGCTTGTTGAAACTTATCGAACACCGATTTCTGTTTGTCTTCTGCAATACCGATACCGCTGTCGACAACCTCGAACCTCACTCTGAGTTTTTGCTCAGGCTCAACCACCTCTTCCAAACGAAGCGAGAGCGTGACGTGGCCATGCTCGGTAAATTTAATCGCGTTGCCTACTAAGTTATTTAGGACTTGTCTTAGTTGAGTACCGTCGCCAATCACCATGGTTGGGATCTTAGGGTCGATCGCTAATTGGAATCGAAGCCCTTTCTGTTCGGCTTTCACTCGAAAGGTTGATTCAACGTCGGCCGCAATGCCCATCATTTTCATCGGCTCTTGCTGAAGCTCTAGTCGCCCCGCTTCGATCTTCGAGTAATCGAGAATGTCGTTGATTAAGTCGAGCAACGTAAGCGAAGAGGTGTTGAGCATGTTGATGTACTCTTTTTGCTCTTTCGGCATATCCATTTCAGAGAGCAAAGACGACAACCCGATAATCCCATTCATTGGTGTACGGATTTCGTGACTCATATTGGCAAGGAATTCACTTTTATTACGGTTGGCCACCTCAGCAACATCTTTAGCTTTTTCCAGCTCTTGATATTGTTGACGAATACGTTCTACCGATCGGTTATAGCTACTCTCTAGAGTCGATATCTCATCTTTGTAAGTAGAGTGAGTTGGCGTTATAAAGCGCGGTTTGTTGTCTTCGACCTGTTGTTGGTTGATTTGGGAAGACATAGTCATCAAACGTTTTACGACAAGACGATAGACGATGGTTAAACATACGAGAGACAACAAGAAGATTTTAACGGCTTCGAAGGCGAGCAACAATAACACTCGTTCTTCAAAGTCATCTAGGATCATGCTCAAGTCTGATTGCACCGTGAGCGTCGCCAACGGGAAGTCTGTGCCGCCCATCTGGTGCACCATTTCCCAAGACTGAGAATAAGATTGGCCTTCGGTCTTTTGACCTAACTCTAGAATTTTTTCATCGGGACTTTCGATAAGAAGGTAACTGACCGAAGGGAGGCGAGAGATGCCTTCGGCTTGCACAAACAATTGCTCTCGATCTTCAACCCACAAACTTGCCGTTAAACCAGAAAGGTAGCCAGCCTTGACCTGCTCGATCTGAGAGCTGATAAAAGAAACTCGACTTTGGTACTCTACATACAACCCGAGACCTGTCACTATAACTGTGAATAAGGTACTGATCGCTATTATCATCCCGATCAACTGTCGGGAGAGTCCAACGTAGCGTTTTCCTTTTGTCACCATACACAAATTACCATTATTGTTATCCTAGCAAACTACAATTACTCAACTAGTATAATAGTAGTCATTCATCAAATAACTAGGGAAGGTTATGAAAAAACATCTTATCGTTGCATCCATAGTCAGTTTGTTTTCAAGCAGTTATGCTTCTGCAAGCGAACCTCTTCACTACTACATTATTGCGAGCCAAGCGCAACCTTTTCAAATCGAAACTGACGGGTCATCTCACAGAGGAATTGTTTCAGATATTGTGGAAGCCGTTTTTGATGACAGCCAATATGAGATCAACTACCACACCTACCCTTTTAATCGAATGATCGACAAGCTCGATGCGAGAGAGAATCCAAACTGGGTTACCTATGGCAGCCCTAGTTGGGGGAATATTCAATCTGCGAACCTATCTGAAGACCCGATTTACAATGTAAAACACGTATTACTCAGCAGCGGTAAAAAGCCATTTGAGTTCAATACAATCGATGATCTCGATGGGAAAGCCGTGGTATTGCTGAAAGGATTTGAGTATCCGAACTTGGAACCTTATATCCAACAGGGCAAGCTCAACGAGATTCGAGTAAAAGATTACACTGCTGCGTTTCGTGTCCTGAACCGAGCACCTGGCGACACCGTGTTTGTGGAAATGGAATCACGAATCAAATACAACCTAAACGAGCAAAAACTGAGTATTGATGATTACCAGATGCATGAGTTTGGTTCTGTCATCAATAACTACCCTATCCATTTGGCGTTTGACCCTGAGATGGATCCTAAGCTGCAAAGCTTCATCAACCAACGCCTAGACCAAATGAAAGACGATGGACAGCTTGACGACATCGTACATAGTTACTTATAGCACCAGCGTAACGTAGAACTTATCAACGGATAGCTTAGTCACGTACGTTAACTCTCGTTGATGCCTGACTCTCTAAAACCGAAAAGGCCGCCCTGCTTCATACTAGATAGCAGGGCGGCCTTTTAAAAGCGTCTAAGGAGTAATGATAAGCATGCCGCTATCTGAATCGACGAATCAGTGCGAAGCAATTAAATGCAGTTGCTGAGTGCGAAGCTGGTGACGCACTGCCATCAGAATCTTACCCAAATGGTTCTCGCCGGTTCCATCGCCGCCATCGCCCCAGAAGTGGTCTTTGTGCGAATGTTCTTTGATCACCGAATCTCCGGTATTGGTAAGAAACAGCGCAAACTGTGGATTCTGTCTGAACTTCTCCGTCACAATAAACTGCATCACTTCAACACGAATGTCATACCAATCTTCGCGAACTTGGTCTTCGTAGTCACGACTTAAAGAGAACGCTTCAGCAGGTGTACTGGCTTCCAAAATGGTATTACGTAGCGCTTCGGAGGCAAACTTCATCGCTTGATAATAATGTTCGCTGGTTGCCCAAACTTGATCACCCACCTTGATAGGACAAGCGGCAAAATTTGACAGGTATCCGTTCGGATCTTCGGGTTCGTAAAACAGCACTTCTTTAGCTTGAGCCACAGAATTAGACATAGCCTTCTCCTTACCAACGACATCACATATTTTTGCTTTAACTTTAAAATTAGTGGCGTTGCATATTGCTGTCAAACAACTTGATTAAAGAGTATGCCATGGGCGTGTTTTTAGTCTTAAGTCGATGATTTCAAAAAGGGTATAGCGAAGCTGTAAACTAGAGAAGAGAATCAAACTATTGATCTTGCATAGATAAGAATTATGAAGAAGTGCTTATAAATCAAAGGGTGGCATGGTGCCACCCTTCTAAATGCAATGGGGATTATTAGTGAATAAGACCTAGCTCCCTCGCTTCTTCCAGACTCAAACCGCTTTCTCTAATTTCTCTTAGAGTCTCGATACGACGACGAGCTTCAGCAGACTTCATTTTCTTTTCTGGTTTGAAAGATACTTCTTCTTCAGCATCCCACTTGTTTGCAATATTTGTCATTTCATCATGGTTGATAGAATTAATGGACATGTTTTCCTCCGAAAAGCACCATGTAATGGACAGGTAATCTGTAGCAAATGCTTTTTCGCTTGTTAAGAAATTCTGTACTGAAGTGTGATGATTCCGACGCTTCACAAAGCTAATTAATAAATGCCTCATTTAAACTTTGCCAAAGCCATTTTCTGCAATTATATTTAAAAGATTCCCCATAAGAAATGTGGTTTGATCCAACTCTCATTTTCCCCTCTTTCAATGCAATCAAATCCGTTAGCTTTCACATAGGCTAAGGCGAGATTTTCGGCTTAGCCGGAGAATCTGGCTGCGGGAAAAGCACCTGCGCACGATTGATGACCAAGGTTTACCCTGCGACAGAGGGAGAGATACTGTTCAAAGGCAGAGACATCTCTACGCTGAAAAGCCGTAAAGATATCTTGGATTATCGCAGCCGTGTGCAAATGGTGTTTCAAGACCCCTTTGGTTCACTCAATCCCACTCACACTATTGATCACCATTTAACGCGCCCACTTAAGATCCATAAACAGGTAGCCACTAAACAGGCTCTCACAGAGCGCCTCAAAGAGTTATTAACTCTGGTGGAGTTACCCATCGAAACGCTAGCCAAATACCCGCACGAGCTCAGTGGGGGCCAAAGACAGAGGGTTAACCTAGCCAGAGCACTGGCCGTTGACGCTGAGGTTATTCTTGCTGACGAACCCACCTCGATGTTGGACGTTTCGATTCGACTTGGCGTGTTGAACTTGATGCAAAAAATGAAGAAAGAGTTAGGCATAGGCTTTTTGTACATAACCCACGACCTTGCCACGGCACATTACATCGCTGAAGAGACGGCGGTGATGTACAAAGGGCAGATCGTCGAGTGGGGATCAACCCAGTCGATCTTGACCAATCCACAACACCCGTACACTAAGTTGTTGATCTCTGCGGTACCAGATCCCGATCTGCCATTTGGCGAACTCGTCAAAAATGAGCCAAACTATTCAATAGACGCTGATCGTATTCGAGAGCAGAGCAGTGAAATACAGCATGAAATCAAACAAGTTTCTGATAATCACTTTGTAAAACAGTGGGATAACGTTGCATGAATGAACTAGACACTTGGTTAGAGCGGATCGGAGATTGGTACAAAGACCGAAAGCATGATCAAGTGGACCGGTTAGAACCTTTGATCTTAACGCCTCCAGATGCGCTCTGGGGGCCATTGATCACGGATGAGCAGAACAAAGGCATCGCATGTTGGCTAGACGGATGCCTGAGAATCTTTACTTTCTATCGCCACCTCGCGGATTCATCGAATCCGGACTTGGCTTCGCAGGAGGCCAACAGCTCAAGCCATCAAGATAAAGCCTACCAATACCTAATGTTTGCCTACAGTAAGCTGCAAGCGGTGTCATGTGACCCAAAATCAGAAGCAGGATTGCAAGAGTGGTGTACACAGCGGCTACAACACTTGTGTGTATTGGCTTTGGAGTTTACGAACCAACAGCAAGAACCACGTTGGAAAGCAGAGTCTGAAAAATTGATCGAGTCGCATGTACGCTTTATGGCAACCCATCCCCGAAACGATGATCAAGGAATTATTCAACGCCATCTCCACTGATCAAGCCCTTCTCGATCAAGCATCAAATCAGAATCTCACCAGAGCTAGATCCGTAGAAAGCATGATCGAGCCTTGATCATGCTTCCGCGTTTAACTCTGTAAGCTATTGAATTTTAATGATTGACTGAATTTTAGGCAAAAAAAAGCGAGTCCCTTGGGAACTCGCAAAAATCTATTCAGTATGATGTAACAAAATATGAGCCAATCTATTAATCACAAGAAAGGACAAAGGTTGTCTATTCGGGATAAATAATAATCAACTAGATGCGCTACTTTGTCATCACTTTGTCAGCGTTAGGTGCGATTTTAATCAGCACCTAATGTGTTCAAAACTATCCATTCAGCGACGGTAAAACAGGCTTATCGCGATAGGATAATGACTAGTGGCCAATCGCCATTTCATCGAGCGCAAGGAACACGTTTTCGTCTAAATGACCTTCATGAACTTGTTTACACACTTTACGACGCACCGCTAAACCAGAGATCAAACGTTCAATGGACAGATGTCGATTGCTGGTGCTATCTCGGTCGTTATATAGCTCAATCAAGCGACTCAGTGTTTCGTATGGGATAACGTCCTCCCCTACTCTCAACCAATCAAGCTTCTCAATGAGCTCTGAGCACTCTTCTTTGATTGAGGCATGTGAGTGCCCTGTCATAGCAGATAAAGCCGTTATGCTGCGTTCTAGAGCCTCTGCAGAGGTATATTTAGAGAGAGTAATCATGATCTCGTCAGCGTTGATCTCAACAGAGTGTTTACGCTGCTTAACTCGACGTCCCAATTTGCCTCTTGGCGACGGTGCTTTACGCTGAATGGGTTCAAACTCACCATCGATAATCTCAGACAGCTCTTCCAGTTTCTGCTTAGACACCATTTCGTTACGAAGTGGGTTCGGCAGCGTTGGTGCCATATTACGCTTACCCGCGTTAGTGGTACGCGCTCTTGAGTAACGTAAGACCTCTTCCACATTACATTTGATATCTACCTGATAATCAGTCGTTTTCCCTTTTTCGATCAACGCGGTGATCGTCAAGTGATAACCCCATAGATTAACCAGGAAGGTATCTTCTTGATCCCCGACTTCACCCAGCTTTCTGAGCTCGCGGATCAGATCCATCGAGAAACGACGCCAATCGATGTTACGCGCCAATTTCTGGTTGAGCTCACTGAGCAACATGCTATCTGAATGGCGACGTGCCATGCGGCTTCTAAAGTACGAATACACTTGGAAAACCAAGGTATGTTGCTTCAGGATTTCTGGCGGAAATAGGAAGAAATAGTCACGCGTCAGCAGCTCTTCGTAGAACGAAGGTTCCCAAACCAGGATGTATAGGTTCGGTTTAATGCGAATTTCGCCGTCAGAGCCCTCTGTAGGCGCTTCTTCCGATGCTGTAATGGTTCTAGCTAAGAATCGGAAACGATCACTCTTAAAGCCTTCTGGCATGTTCTCACTAAGCCAGCGACCTGTAAGCTCATGCAGTTGGAAATCCGTGAATTCGATACGATCAATACTGTCGCGGATCGAATCACGTGCAGGGCCGCTGTCTTTCTTGCCACGTAAAGACAAAATATCAGTGATGTAGAGTGGTGTTTTGTTCGGCGTGTGTTTCGCGTCTAGGTGGTAATCATCTTGGTGATGATCATGATATTGAACGGTGAGAGTGAATAACGCGAATAGCGTCATCAGATCGTCAACGGTCATGATATTTTTAGAAGATCGTGTCTCGATTACAGCGCGAGTGCCAGAGATCGAAACCATGGATTTCTGGTAGCTCTTACGAGTTCTAGGTGGCGCTAACGCTTGATCAATAATCCCCGCCCAATTGGTTGGCGAAACAATGAATTGATCCGCTTCATCTTTCATCGTTGGTGGGGTATTCAACCCATGTTCATTCAGTAAGCGCTTGTTTACTTTGGTTTGAGCTAGGGCTTTAGAGCGCTTTTGCTTTTCATTTTGCTTCACGCTTTCTGTCACTAAGCTGGTGGCACCCAGCACCGATATCAATTGGTTTGGGTTCACAAAGCGATGCAACATGGTTTTACCAGCAAGGCCTTCTTCAAAGCGAACGGGGATTTGTTTGAACAATCCGATATTAACTGCAGCTCTCAGCCTTTGCTGTAAGGCTGCGCGAGTGACTTGACCATCGGTTGATTCAATAATCTCAGTGGTGGAAACGTACCCGTCTTTACTGCTAAACCCACGAAGTGAAATTAGGTTAAGAAGCTCAACTATGCTTTTGGTGACACCTTTGAAGTGTTGATATTGTTCTATCCATTCAACGGCTGTTTCAGATACCTCAAATAAATGACCATCTTTGTGGCTTCGTGCCTTAATTAACAATTTCTCTTCTGGTTTCATTTTTGATCCGTATCACACTAACCGTAATTTCACTATAGTTCCTGAATGATAAAGAAAGAATGATCATAAATAAAGAGAATTTATTGGCTTTTAAATAACTGATCTTTTTGATTAATATGATCTTAAATGATTAAGTGATCTAATGATCTGGACGTGACTTTGCTTATAAGTGGCTGAATTTAAAGCATTAAAATAAATCGCCTTGGAAAGCATGATCATAAAGGTTCCGAAACTATGATCATTAAACTTAAGAAAGCATGATCACAGAACATCAGAACGATGATCATTAAGTCATTGTAAGCATGATCATTATTGGTTCGAAAGCATGATCATTATACTTATACAGCTTATCCACAGATCGGAATTCAACATCGGTTTCTAAGTCGCTTTTGACTTGTCTAAGTGGACACTTGTGGCGGCCGATCTATCGGAACAATGATCAAGAGAGCATACTTTTTTATCGTTCCTACCCTATTGAGTGCAAAATTTAGTCTGTATCCGCTGGAAATGGATTGCTTTGATGTATTTAGCGCTGGTGGGTCTTAACTAGGAAGCATGATCATGAAATTGTCATGTTTGTGTATTCTCGGTCTGTGTCGATTGAATTTTCAATCATTGAGCCCTTATTGGTGTTGAATCCCCATTCCAAAAGCATTTGTCCGTAACTTAGCTCATAAATTGCATGCTTCCGGAACGATGTTTACTTGATCATTTTTCCGGAAATTGATCATTTCCAATGTTCAGTTGCTCGGATCAATATTGCTCAGTTTACGCCTTGATCATGCTTCATAATTTGGCGTTATTAATTATCTTATACTGGATGTGTTCCATGATCATTCTTCCGGTTGAACTCCAATCCTTTGTCGTTTTTTGACACCCCATCTTCTCTTCTGTTTTGAATCTTATTGTTCATTGAGCGTTTTTTAATTTTTATTGTATTGAAAATCTATAAATTCGAATGCAAATCACACCAACCGTAATCTACGGTTGTATTTCAATCGTTCCGAAGGTTTTTCGCTGAAATTCCATTTACATTGTAAATAAGTGATGCTGTAACATTTAAAATGTAGGTTAGAAATAACATGGTTATGCATGATAAAAGCGGTGATTTTTGTGTTTGTCTAAGGCGATGTTTCATCAAATTGTAAAAACGCGGTCTATTTTATGTGATTTCACTCATAAATGTATGTTCATGTTTTTGTTGTGTTTGTTGTTAATCGCTGTACAATTTGTACTTAGTTAATCATTACGGAAACTGGCAATGAAAAGAGAACAAACGATTGATAAGCTCTATCAGCTAGCCGAACAAACTCAACAAGTTCAGGCTGACCGAATTGAGATTATTTTGGAAGAGCGAAGTGATGAACATTTCCCTCCAATGTCTAAAGCTATGATGGAGACTCGTTCTGGTTTAACGCGTCGTAAACTCGATGAAGCGATCACTAAACTTGAAGCTGATGGCCATCAGTTTACAAAGAACAACGCCAATCATTACTCGATTTCATTGACAGAAGCTCACATGCTGATGGACGCGGCAGAAGTGCCAAAGTTCCATGAACGTAAGCAGCACGCTGACAATAAGCCATGGATTATCAACGTACAAAACCAGAAGGGTGGTACGGGTAAATCAATGACAGCGGTTCATTTAGCCGCTTGTTTGTCTCTGAATTTGGATAAGCGCTACCGTATCTGTCTGATTGACTTGGACCCACAGGGCTCTTTGCGTCTGTTCCTAAATCCACAAATTAGTGGGGCAGAGCACGACAGCATCTATTCTGCCGTCGATATCATGTTGGACAATGTGCCTGAAGGCCAAGATGTCGATCTAGAGTTTCTTCGTAAGAACGTACTATTGCCAACTCAGTATCCAAACCTGAAGACAATTTCTGCTTTCCCAGAAGATGCGATGTTTAACGCTGAAGCGTGGCAAAGCCTTTCACAAGATCAGTCACTTGATATTGTTCGTCTGTTAAAAGAGAAGCTTATCGACAAAATCGCCGATGATTTCGATGTGATTATGATTGATACCGGCCCGCACGTTGACCCTCTAGTATGGAATGCAATGTACGCGTCGAACGCACTTCTGATTCCATGTGCAGCTAAGCGTTTGGATTGGGCTTCAACGGTTAACTTCTTCCAGCACTTACCAACGGTTTACGAAATGTTCCCGGATGACTGGAAAGGGCTCGAATTTGTTCGTCTAATGCCAACTATGTTTGAAGACGATAACAAGAAACAGGTGTCAGTTCTGACTGAAATGAACTACCTGTTGAATGACCAAGTAATGATGGCAACCATTCCAAGAAGCCGTGCTTTTGAAACCTGTGCCGACACTTACAGCACGGTTTTCGATCTAACGGTGAGCGACTTTGAGGGCGGTAAGAAAACTCTAGCTGTTGCTCAAGACGCAGTACAAAAAAGTGCTCTAGAATTAGAGCGCGTATTACATAGCAACTGGCCTTCACTTAATCAGGGATAACAACAATGGCAATTAAAACATCTGACTTAAATGCAAAGCTATTTGGTAAAGCAAACAAACGTCGCGTAGCAACACCACAAGAAGCGCAAACAGCGGCAAAAGAACAGGCTCAAGTGATCGAGCTTTCTGTTGCTGGCGAAGATCTGGTTTCATTTGAATTGGTTCGAATTCCTGCGGCTGAAGTGGCAACTCGAACGGTTGTTTTTGAAGAGAACGCTCGTGAACAATCTTTCTTAAACGAGCACGCGCTTTCTGATGTTCTTACAACATTGAAAGAACGTGGTCAGCAATACCCTGCAGTTGGTCGTAAGAACAAAGACGGCAAGATTGAAGTTCTTGATGGTAGCCGTCGTCGTATGTCATGTATTTTGGCTGACAAAGAGTTCCTAATCTATGTTGCTGAAAACATTAACGGCGAACACGCTAAGTTCCTATCAGACGTAGCTAACGCTCATAAACCGCTTTCTCTTTACGAGAAGGGCAAAGAGATGCAAGCGAAGCTGGATAAAGGCGAAGCTGAAGATCAGAAAGCACTGGCGAAAATGTTCCAGTGCAGTGAAGCTTTAGTGAGTGGTGCATTGAAAGCAGCTGCTCTACCACTTGAATTGCTACAAGCTTACCCAAATGTGAGCGACCTTGGTCGTCCAACTATTGTTAAACTGCACAAGCAGTTTGGTGGATTGACGAGTGAACAGCAGCAAACACTGCTGACTAAGTGTGATGCTTCTGAAGGTTTCGTATGGCAGCGTAGCGAAGCTCAAGGCGTAACTCGTCTAACCAAAGACGTGACCGAAACATTGGAAGGTTGGATTCTTGAATTGGCGCCAGCGCCAGCGAAGAAAGCTTCTCCAAAAGTTGAGCTTATTAAGGGCCGCGCATCATACAGCCGTAAGGGTTCAAACTTGGCGTTGAACCTTAAGAAAGTTGATGATGCAACAATGGAAGAAATCCTCGCCTTCGTTCAATCGAAGCTCGACTAAGTCGACGACTTTTCATTACTCCTCTAAAGCCGCTTAATGCGGCTTTTTATTTGGCTGTGATAAACTGTGTTTAGATGAATCTGGACGCTAACTATGACAAACCCAACCAACACTTTTCTACATACACTTTCTAATATTGCTCAGCATAACGATCACCGTTACGGCGTGGTCTTTGATGGCGATTTTTATTGGCAAAACTCTGCTGTTTTTACCTTCCTTCAAGATTCAAACACTCCGAGCATCTTCCAGGTTGGCGGTACGCCATTTGAAGGTGTGATTCATGCTCCAGTAAAAAAAGGCCAACAACTGCTTGGTCGTGAGTGCCAAGTTCTTGTTTGTGATTTTAGAGAGCAGTTCGATGCGAATGGTTTTAGTGCCGCGTTGGGTTCGTTAGTTGGTGGTGGGTTGTTGTTGGTGTTGCCGCCAAAAGTTAATGCCTCTGAAGATAGTGAAAGCTTTGGCCAACGTTGGTTAAAACGTCATTTCGATAAACTGATGTCTGTTTCACAACACAATGAAGCCTGCGATGTAGTTCAAGCAACTCACGTTCTTCCTCAGATGCAAAGCGCCCAAAACGGATTGGATAAATTTGAACAGCAAAACACGGCTGTTGAATTAGTCAAAAAAGTGGTGTCTGGACACCGTAAACGTCCTTTGATTCTCACTGCGGATAGAGGGCGTGGTAAAAGTTCGACATTGGGTATTGCCGCTGCGCAGCTGTTAGTTGAGCGTCACGGGTTTAATATTGTTGTTACCGCACCTTCAGTGAAAGCGGTAGAGCCGGTATTTTCCCATGCTAGCCAAGGGTTGGAATCTTGCGAAGTGGTAAACGCTACTCACATTCGTCATCAAGGTGGCAGTTTAAGATTCGTCGCAACAGATGAATTACTTAAATCTAAGCCTGATTGCGATCTGTTATTGGTTGACGAAGCAGCTGCAATTTCAATTCCGATGCTTAAATCCATGGTCGACATCTATCACCGTATGGTCTTTTCAACCACGGTACATGGTTACGAAGGCAGTGGGCGAGGGTTCGGTATTAAGTTTGAGTCTTGGCTTTCTGAGCATCGTCCGGGGTGGAAAGGCTTTAAGCTCGAACAACCGATTCGTTGGAATAACAAAGATCCGCTAGAGGATTGGTTGTTTGATTGCTTTCTACTTGGTAATGACGCATCAGTCACTGAATCGGCGGTTGATGAACTCGATGGCTTTTCTGCTGACGCAATCAAAAAATTAAACTTAGTCGAGTTATCAAAAGCAGAATGCTTGGCTAATCCTGAGCAGCTACAACAATGTTTTTCTCTTCTTGTGGATGCGCACTATCAGACCTCGCCTAATGACTTAATGCAGTTTCTCAACAATCCAGCAATCCGTTTATACGCCGCTTGGCAGCAAGGTGAATGTTTAGGTTGTATGTTGGTGACGGAAGAGGGTGGTTTGGACAGCGAGTTGATTACTCAAATTCAACTTGGAAAACGCAGGCCTCAAGGTCACCTTGCTCCAGTATTACTGGCAAACCAACTTGGCTGTACTCATGCGGCGAGCAGTCGTTGCCTTCGAGTGATGCGCATTGCTGTTTCAGCGCGTCATCAAGGTTTGGGTATTGGCCGTTGGATGTTGGCTCAGTTATCACAGCAAACCAGCCAAGCAGATTATCTGGCGACAAGTTTTGGCGCGACCAGCGAATTGATTTCTTTTTGGCGTGGTAGTGAATTTGAAGCTGTGCACATCGGCCACCAGCGAGATCAGGCCAGTGGCTGTCACTCGGTTCTGATGGTTAAGGCGCTTAACTCAAACTCTCAAGGCTGGATAAGCCAAGTTCAAAATCACTTCGAGCGTAGCTACTGTTTTCTTGTTTCAGGTTCTTTGGTTTCACTTGAAACCGATATGGTACGAGCGCTGCTGCCAAAGAGTGTTCACACTGTTAGCGAGTTTGAAACTCAGTTAGTTAGAAATCACGTGAACGGTGGCAACAGTTATGATGCGATCAGCTTCAGCGTACTGAACTTGATTCTACTCAGCAACGATCGAAACATAGGTATTTCTGACTTACTCATCGCAAAGGTTGTTCAGCAGAAAGAGTGGGGGACTTGTGTCGAACAGTTTAATCTTGTTGGTCGAAAACAAGCAGAGATTCAGTTTCGTAAAGATGTCGATGTTTTGCTAGCAAATTTACAGTGTAAATAGGCTAGCCATCATTTAAATAGACTGACCGCTACAAATTAGATTTACAGTGTAAATTAGAATCTTGGATTTACACTGTAAACTGAAGCTCCATATTGAAAATCCGTTTTTACCCTGATTATCTGTTACATCACTTCTGTTTCATCTCACCACTACAGCCTTTAATCTTCTAAAGCTATTCGCCTTTACTATCTTGCACCAATATCGAATCGACATTCAATCGCACGAAATATTCTGAAAAAATTTTCCTATGTATTTGTAAAGGCGAAGCAGATCATAAAATGTGTAAGTCTTATTTATGAGTCATGTTTGCAGAATCGAAAGTAAGTGATGTGACGCTGATTATTCTAATAATGTGATACTCAGCGCAGAATGAATTATATAGACTGAATAACAACTGAGTCATTAGGGATACTCAATTCGAATGTGGGATAACATCGTTACATTGTCGGAAGACAAGCAACAAGTAATGGCATGTCTGCCAACCGGGACTGTGGTTGACGCAAGCTTTGATAACAAGACGCTGCCACCAACCTTGGAAGCTTTGAATGCATCAAACTATTTTCTTTTCGAAGAAGAGGTGTTGCGTTTCGTTACTCTTGCTAAAGAAGGTAAGGGTGAAGCTTATGAAGGAATCTTGATTGCCGAAGTTCGAAATGCCACTGTTGCGGTCGAACTGTCTGATGATGAGATGTTGGCGAGCCTCGTGGTCACTGGTCCCTACAATGGACACCCACTGCGTGGCAGCGACATCATTCATTGTTTATCTCAAGCTCAAATAACAAAAGGAATAAATAAGTTAGCGCTCAGAAAAGTTCTGATGATGAGTAGCAAACTTAAGCCCGGCGAAAAGTTTACTCAGCCAGCCGCTAAAGGGACACAACCAGTAAAAGGTAAAGACGCTAAGTTTGCCGCTTTGGTTGAAGATATTACTCGTCAAGTATTGAAGCCTCGCAGTAAAGACGAAGGCAAGATTGATATGCGAGACTTGGGACAAACCATTACCGTCGGTCAAAATGATCACTTAATGAAACGAACCCCCGCTACCAAAGGCATCGCTGGCTTTACCGTTCAAGGCCGAATTATCCCACCGCTTCCTGGACAAGACAGTTTAATCAAGCCTGGAAAGGGCACTTACATCTCCCCTGAAGATCCCAATTTACTACTCGCCTCACACCCTGGATTGCCCATCATTAAAGACCGAACCATCGAAGTGGATGACGCCTTATGTGTCAGCAACGTCGATGTCTCAACTGGGCACGTTAAATTTAAAGGTAATGTCTTTGTCTCTGGCAACATCGAGCCGGGGATGATCGTCAAGGCGACCGGAAGTGTTACGGTTGGTGGCTTTATCGAATCGGCCGAAGTGCAAGCTCAGGGGGATATCAAAGTCGCCAAAGGCATTATCGGCCACACGACCAAAGAGGGTGAGCCAAAAAGTTGTAAGGTATTCAGTAAAGGCTCTATCACAGCAAGCTACGCACAGAATGCCGAGCTACAAACGGCCAATGACCTTCGACTTGGTGTGCACAGTATGAGTAACGACATTCGCTGTGGTAACAACCTTATCGTGATGGACAGCTTGAAAAAACACGGCACGCTAAGCGGTGGTGAAGCCAAAGTTGGCGGAAAAGTAGAATGTGTCTTCTTAGGTGTTGAGGGAGACACCGCAACTAAGGTACATGGTTTTGCGCGCTACGATGGTTACCGCCAAAAGATAGCTGAGCTGAAGGAAACTTATAAATACACTCAAGAGCAAACCATGGGTGTGATTCGCCAAGAGTTAGAATTTAAGAAGCGCCCGAAAGCAGAGAGAAGCGAAGAGCAAGCCCTAGAAATAGAGCAGCAACGTGAGAAGAATAACCTCGCAATAGAAAACACAAAGTCGCAGCTAGATACACTCGAAGCGGAGTTTGCAACCAACCTTGCTGAATGCACTGTAGAGGTACACGAAAAAGTGTATACCCGAGTGACGATTCAATTTGGTGATGAGACAGTCACAACCAAGCGAACCCATGGTGGAAGTGTTTTCTCATTCAACCAATACGAGATCCAATGTTCATTCAAGATGGAGCAAGAGGATATTGCTTTGTAGACTTTTGTGCTGAACACAAAGTTACGTATGGTTAAGGTGCCGATACTGACAAATAAAAAAGGGGAGCTGATGCTCTAATGCCGTTCACTTAAG
>NZ_JBFROW010000058.1:0-6452 GCF_041471665.1 Vibrio sp. 10N.261.51.F11
GTAGCGGCTTCGTTCAACAATCTGTTTAAGAGTGATTCGCAACGCATGGCATTTTTACCGTGCGTTGAGTTTAGTGTTTAAGGTGGTATACGGTAGCTTCGGTATTGCGTTGCTCACACCTTAACAGGGCTACATGGATTCCCCCGGTTGTCAAACATCCGCTAAACTTATGTTGATGGGTTTTGGACTGCCGCTCTACATTCGGCCTACTTATCGACGATTCGCATACGTCGTGGCCCTGATGACTTGCGCGACTGCGGTGCCTTATTCGTTAGATGACATCTAGTGTGTCCGCCGCATTAACAGGCTCTCCGCAAGTGGTCTTAACCTATCTCCATCATTAGCGTCTGCAATGACCCGGTGGTTTTAACTCTTTATGCTGCTTAAGTTTCTACTTAAGCAGCATAGTTTTCATATTCTGTTTGATTGTGTAAAAGCGACCATATAATTCGTGCGTTCTTCGCGGCAAGTGCCACTATTGCTCGGTTCATTCCTCTTCGTTCCAGAACGCCTCTGCACCACTGACTTAACTTATCTTGCTTGTCGCCAAGGTTGGCAATCACGGCTTTTATCAAATTGAGAACCGTTGCCTATCGAAGCAAGTATCGCAGTAGCGGTTTGCGGCCCAATACCTCGAACTTTCATCACTCGTTGAACATTAGCGCTGACCTTAGCAAAAGAGTCAAAGACTTGCTCAGTATCGGCGATACGTTGATTCAATTCACCAAGGTGGTGATAAGCATCGGCAATGACTGTTCTTGCGAGGTGTGGCAGTTCATTTTCTGCATCTTCGAGCATTAAGGGAACGTGTTTCGGCAATGAAGAGCGACCAACAGGAATGATTAATCCGAATTCAGAAAGCAGGGCGCGCATGCGATTCATAAGCGCGGTGCGCTCACGAACCCAATGCTCTCTCATTCTATGTACCGATAAGATGGCTTGTTGCTCGGGGGATTTTACGGGTACAAAGCGAGTTGATGGACGCTGAACAGCTTCGCAGATAGCGACTGCATCATTAAGGTCGTTCTTCCCTTTAGTTCGATAAGGAACCACGTATTTAACGGCCATGATACGGGCGTCGTGCCCAAGTTTATTGAGTGTTCTTGCCCAATAATGTGCACCACCACACGCTTCAACGCCTATACGCATGAGTGGCATATTTGCTATTGTAGTCAGTAGTTTAGAGCGAGTTACCGACTTATGAAGTATGACCTTACCATTTTGGTCTACGGCATGAAGACTGAAGTGGTTTTTAGCTAGGTCGATACTGCAGAAATAAGAATAATCAGACATGGTGCCTCCGATGCATTTAAGTACCACATAAGTGTGGCAGATCCTCGGTAGGGGGAATCCATGTCATTCGTTGATACCGCAATCAATCATCTAACCTTTTCATAGCTTTACGGTAAACATCGCTACGTTCGCGTTTTCCGACTGCTAAGACGGTTACAATGATGACATCGTCTTCAACTTTGTAGACGAGACGGTAGCCCGATTGGCGCAGCTTAATCTTATACATGTTGTCAGCTCCAGAGAGTTTTGAAGCCGGAACATGCGGGTTATCTAAACGCTCGATTAGCTTTTTCTTAAATTGTTGTTGAAGCGTTGAGCCAAGCTTTTTCCACTCTTTGAGTGCACTCTTTTTAAAGTCGAGTTTATAGGTCATCAATATTTACCGAAATACTCTCTTCAGATTCACGCTCTTTCGCAATAGTTAGTAGTTCAAGATCTTCGAGTCTGTCCATCATCATTTCGTACGCTTCGGCTGGTACGCAATAAAATGCTGGCTCATTTCGGTTCAGTACAGCAACAGGTTCACCGTAAGCACTAGTTGCAACTTTCATAGGGTTAGCTTTCAACTCAGTAATGCTTGCAGCAACATCGGCTAAAATTCTAGTGGTCATGTAATAGGTCTCTTAAGTGGTCTTTGTTTTGGTCATTTTAGCCTCAACCAAGAGGTATAACAAGTTGCTTAAGAATAATTCGCAACGCGTGGCATTTTTACTATGCGTTGGTTTATGTGTTTAAGGTATTGGTTTGCTCACACCTTAGCAAGGCGTAAAGTGTCGATATCTTGGGATAATAGTTCTAGATATCTAATTCAGAATAGCTGCGTAAACCTTAATTTAGAGGCTCTTGAACCATGGTATTACTTATAGTTTGGTTGGCTATTTGGGTTTCTTCAGTCAAGCCACTTGCTTCTGTCGCCCGACGAACATACCGCATTAGAGTACAAAGTAGTTCGAATGGTTGGAAAAGTATTTTGTTTTCTATATTGGCTCACCTTACCTTTGTTCAACTATTTAGCTTTCCTGTAGATAGTTGGTTTTACTGGGTACTTCCAGTACTAAATGTTTTGTTTGTTATGCACATGCTCTTGCTCTTGGATTTGGTTCTAGATCGTTATAGTGTGGTTGATACTTCACGTTTTACCCATCGTTCAATTGCACCTTTTTTGGTGTCATGTAGTGCATTTATTGCAATGCTTTTCTACTCAGCTTATCTCAATGATGCAATACTAAGGGGAGTATGTATTGCTGCTCTCTCAATAGGTTTGACAGGGTTTCTAGTAACTTATAGAAATGTAAAATAGGGTCATACAGCTAACAGAGTATTTTAGGTTGATAAGAATCAACCCAACCAAACAGGGCGCCAATAACGGCGCCCTTTGTGTTAGTTGGACACGCTGTAAGTGTCGTAATTGCGAAGTAAGAAGATTGCGATACAGGCTGCGAGCATTGGCCAAGAGGCGAAGAACAGTAGGTTGTTGAACGGGTCCATGTATTTTCCAAAAGAGGAAAAGGTTGAGCCTGCATGAAGGACTAAAATGGCTCCGTAGGTGTACTTTTTCCACATGCCTACAACGAATGCGCCTAAAAATCCGAGCTGCGCGACACCCAGAGCCATCATCGCATTGTTCGAGATGTCGATGCCGTAAAAGCCAGACAGTACTTTTGTCGCGTGCTCAGGGACAAGGATCTTATCCAAGCCCCAGAATAAGAAGACGATAAAAATGCCGATTCTCAGCAGTAGTAGGCTAGTCGCCAGTTTGGTTTGAAGTGTCTTTTCCATGATATCCCTTGTGATGCATTCAATGATGCGATGATTTAAATGTTCATCAAAGGAGACCCATAGCCTTCGCGTTTTCTTTCGCAGTTTTTTAGTGCCTTATGTAACAAGGAAATGTCTGGTTGGTTTGTTCCTCAACGTTATCGGACTCAAAATGCTGCTGCCTGAGTAAGCTGACAGTCAGGTTTATCGGCATCGGCTTATAAAAATAGAAGCCTTGGATATAGTCGACACCGAGCTTAGATAAGATTTTCACTTGGGATTCATACTCGACACCTTCGACGATGACTTGCATGCCTAAGGAGCGTGATAGTTGAAGCATGGACTCTAGCAAAGGGAGACCAAAGCTGGATTCGTCGGATATGTTTTTCACAAACACGCGATCGATTTTGAGAATGCTGAACGGGAACTGTCTTACGAAATCTAACCCTGCGTAGCCTGTACCAAAATCATCAATCGCGACTCTGACGCCCCTGTTCGATAGCTTGGTTAGGTTGTCTCTAATTTTGACCATGTCGGCATCAGAACATTCACCATATTCGGTTACTTCAAAAACCACCTGCTTGAGGATCTCAGGGTGTCTTTTAAAGATGCTGATCACTTTGTTAGAGAAGTTACTGTTAGACACTACGTTGCGGCTGATGTTGACGCTGATGTACTTTGAGTCGAACACATCTTGATTGCTTTTCAACGTCATTAATACTTTGCGCAGCACGAAGTAGGTGAGTTCCTCAATCAAGCCTAAGCTTTCAGCAAGCGGGATGAAAATAGCCGGGGAGACGTTACCTTCAATTGGGTCGTTCCATCGCAATAATGACTCACAGCCGACGATCTCGTTGGTGTTTTGGTTAACGATAGGCTGCATGTGAACATGAAGGTGCTGGTTTTTTAGCGCACTTGAAAGCGAATATTCTAAGCTGCGTTGGCTCTGCTTTTTATGCTTGATGGAAAGGAGAATAATGGTCGTGATTCCGGCCATCAAAAAGCCAAACCATAAATAACTCAACATGAAGTGAAGATAAAACTGATACCCAATGTATGAGGTGATGGTTAATGGGTAGGTGTTCGATTGTATCCGCACCTTGGCGATTGATGAGTCAATATCGATAGGGTGGATATCTCTTTTGATCACTTCAACTTTGGCCTGTATTCCATGGTTGCTGAGGCTTGTTTCAACAAGGTCATAGATGAAGTGTGGCGGAATCATCAGGCTCACTCCGGCATCTTCTTTGTTCGAGAAAATGAGCATGATGGACTGAACTTGCGTGATAGCCGAGTTGGAATACGACAGGGTCGTTAAATTCGGGTCGTCGTTGAGTCGCTGCCTAATGGTGCTGTATAGGCGAAATGAAACGTCAGCATCGGTGGTTGAACAGTAAAATCGGTTCTGTTTATTGAATACCGCTGCTTCTTTTACCCAATCGGCTTCAAAAACGTTTTGTCGAAGCTGTCTAACGATCGCGTCGCATGACTGTTCAGGTCTAACTTCAGATAAAAAACGGTCGAACCTTGATTGGATCCCTTCTAACCTGGTTTCGACTAACCTTGATGTGTCTTCGGTTAATGTTTGGTAGTGATACGGTGTAAAAGGAATGAGCATTGCCATGGAAAAAAAGAAAGAGATGGCAAAGTAAAATGAAGTCTTGGCAATGTTTTGGTACTTGATATCCATAGTTGGAGAAGCGTTACCGATTTATGTGAGCATTCGATTTAATTTATAAAGTTAGCGTTTAGGTAGCAATATAAATAATTAATAGTGTGAATGCAGGCACGAATTATTGATATAAATAATATATTTTCTAGTTTTACCAGCAAAATCTGAGCGTTATCTCATTTATTTGAGTTGGCGAGGCGTCATTTTTGATGATTTATGCGGATAACAAATGCTTATATCCTGATAAATTTTATTGTTATTTGCTCTGGCTGAATGAGCTAAATATTGAGCCACGTTTAAATAAATAAAGTCACGACACGATTCGTTTTGGTGGTGGCAGCATAAAGGATGATTATGACAAAACTGATATCGGCACTCATAGCGGTGTGCTTCTCATTCTCTGCGTTGGCCTACGAAGGTGTTGTTGATTGCGAGAATGCGATGAATACCATCGAGATCAATCACTGTGCGGCAATTGAGTTGGAATCTGCACAAGCGGAACTGGATAAATACCTTGCAGCCAGCTTTGAGCACAATGCTAATGAAGCTCAGCTGGTCGCTTCAATTAAGAAGGCTCAGGAGAGCTGGCAGGCGTACATGACAGCACATTGTGACTCTGTTTACATCCAATGGCGTGAAGGTTCTATTCGAGGGGTTATGGCGCTTTCCTGCAAGATGACGTTAACCAAGCAGCGCACGCATGAGGTGTGGGCGAATTTCTTAACCTACATGGACAGCACGCCTCCGGTTTTACCAGAGCCTAAATTAGCGCCGTAGGCAGGTTTAAAATACGTACAGGACTGTGCACCTGCTTCAACCTTTGGCGGGCGAATAAGAAAGCGATAGGGGATTGGCCTACTCTGTCGTTCTTAGTTCTTAGTCTCCAGCTTGAAGCATTACAGCTTGAAGTATTACCTAGTAAGGAATCGATTTTGAATAATGTCAGTATCACGCTTATTCAGCTTGAAGTTGAATACAAAAACAAACAAAAGAATATAGATTCGGTCTCTGATCTTTTGCAAGCGGAGCCGTCAGTCGGTGATATTACTTTACTGCCTGAACTGTTCACGACTGGGTATATTTTTAACGAGGCTGAAGAAATTCACGAATTGGCTGAAGACTTCGCCGACAGCAGTACTATTGATCCATTAACGCAGCTTGCAGCGAAGCATGACACCTTGATTGTTGCAGGCATTGCCGAGAAAGATAGCGGCCAATATTACAACAGCGTCGTGGTTGTGGATGCTTCCGGTTTACGACACAAATATAGAAAAATCAGTCAAACCAAATTCGATAAGCAGTATTTCTCGAGAGGGGAGGAACGCCTCTCGTTTGAGCACAAAGGCTTAAAGTTTGGTGTCGCGATTTGCTTTGATATTTGGTTCCCGGAGATCATGAGAGGGTATCAGTCGGTCGACGTTATTCTTCACCCTGCCAACTTCGGTGGGCATCATAGTTTTGCCATTGCTCAAGCGAGAGCCTTGGAGGAAGGGTGTCACATGGTTACTTGTAATCGCGTCGGGCAAGATGTGGTTAATGCGTTTACCGCGACTTATTGTGGTGGTAGCCGAGTCTACTCACCCAAAGGGGAGTTAATGACTCAGCTCAACGAAAGGCAATCGGTAGAAACCGTAAGTATTCAAGATCTCTCGATTGCGCCGCAATACAATGGCGTTGATGTTGAAGATGAGATGCAGCAAATCACCACTCTGTTAAACTGTTAAACTGT
>NZ_JBFROW010000058.1:7237-44843 GCF_041471665.1 Vibrio sp. 10N.261.51.F11
AAACTGTTAAACTGTTAAACCGTTAAATCGCTAGAACAGAGACTAGCGCGGTATAAGATCGAAAAACGCAAGGTGATTAAGCCTTGCGTTTTAGCTTGGGAGCGAAGCGTTCTTAAGCTTGATCGTTCATTTGATTCAGATGCTCGACTGAATGGGCGTTTTTCATCCGCTGAGCTTGATGGATATTGACCATAAGGCGATTGAGCAGCTTTTGCAGTCGTTCAATATCCGGCAATTGTTGATTTTTGGCTTCGACTTCTAGTTCCAATGCCTGCTTAGAAAGCATGTTAAGACCTAAGTTTAGCGACATGCCTTTAATGGAGTGCAGGGTACGACAAAGTGGCTCCAACTCCTTCGCTAAATAGTATTCGATGACACGGTCAACCGACTGTTCGAACTCAATAATGGTTGAGTCGATAAGTAAACTGAACCCTTCCGTATCGTCTTTAAGTATGCGTATCACTTCTGACTGACTTATCTCTTCTTCTGTTAATCTCAGTGTTTCAATTGGCTTGCGATGAAGTTCGACGATATTTTTGATGTCAGTCGAGCCTTCGGTTTTTATTTGCTTAGGTAATCGATTCGAAAATTGTTGCAGGGCATCGAAAAAGCTCTCTTGTTGCAGAGGCTTGGTCAGAATATGGTCGACACCCGCCTGAATAAAGTTGTCATGCGCCTCACGGAATACATCGGCCGTATAAGCGAATATCAAGGTATCGAGTTTCAGCTTTTCGCGGATGTAATTTGTTGTCTCGACCCCGTTCATTTCAGGCATATGATTGTCCATCAAGATAAGGTCATATTGAGTGGTTTTGAGGCGTTCAATTGCTAGTTTTCCGTTCTCTGCATGATCGACATGATGGCCGAGCTTTTCACAAAAGCCTTGTGCAACAATGGCATTAATACGGTTATCTTCCACCAACAGGATACTTAACGAGTCATAACTGAGAGTTTCTGCATCGACTGTATGGGTAGCGATGTATTTCGCTTTGCTTTCTTGCCATGTGATAGGCAGGGAGACTTGGAATTTTGTACCAAGCCCAACTGCACTGGTTAATGTGATTTCTCCGTTCATGAGGTTGACTAGGTTCTTGACGATTGCGAGGCCAAGCCCTGTTCCGCCAAACTTCCTTGTTGTGGAAGTGTCGGCTTGTTCGAACGAATTGAATACCTGCTCGTGCTTATCTTTCGGGATACCAACTCCGGTGTCTGTTACCGTGAGAATCAGTTGATTGTTGGGGCGATTGAGGTCAGCTTGAATGGACACATGACCTTCTTTGGTGAATTTGGTCGCATTGCCGCCCAAGTTGAACATGATTTGACGTAGCCTTGCACAGTCTCCGACGAGTTGGATGTTTTTCGGTATGTTATTTTCGATCAACAGGCGAATGCCTTTTTCATCGGCTAAGGGTTTTAGAGCGCTGCATACAGGCTGCATGACTTGAACAAAATTAAAGGGTGCCACATCTAGCTCAAGCTTGTTTTCTTCGACTTTTGAGAAGTCGAGAACGTCGTTGAGTATTGTCATCAAGTGGTGACCAGAATCGAGAATGATGTTGATGTTCTCTTTTGTTTCGGGTTCTTGGGTCTGGCTTGCAATGATTTGAGATATTCCAAGAACGCCGTTCATTGGCGTTCTGATCTCGTGGCTCATGGTAGACAGAAAATCGCCCTTAGCTTTTACTGCGGCTTCAGCTTTGGTTCGTTCGGCGATTAGCTCCTGAGTTTTCGCTCTCATTTCACTGTCATTACTGATCAAATTGTCTGTCATTTTTTGAAAGCTTTGTTTGAGATGAGCGATTTCGTCTTGGGTGTTTATATTCGAACTCAATTCCAGAGTTGCAGCACCTTGATCCAAATGGCCAGCGGCAACTTGGTTAGTGGCCTCAAGTAGGGTGTGTAATCTTCGATTAATACGCTTTGACGCCCACGCAGCAACAAGGAGTGATATGAACACGGAAAACAGTGTTCCGAGGATTAATATGTAGCTGGTTTGATTGGCTGAGTTCTCCGATTTTTCGACCCTGGTAATAATAAGTTTTTCTTCAATTTCAATGAATTGAGCAATCTCTTGGCGGATCTCGTCAATCAATTTTTTTCCGGTTTGCTGCTGAGTGAGGTCGATGACACTTTGTATTTCAGCTTCGCCTTTATTGACAAGGCTGCGTTGATTAATCTCTTTCTCTCCAGACCGTTTCAGCCATGTTTTATGAATATCATCGATTCTATATAGGCGTTCTACTTGAGGTGGGTTATCACTCACTTGATTCGCAAGGGTTTGGAGTTTTTGAGGCCATACATCAAGAGCTAAATGGTAGGGTTCTAAAAAAACAGGATCACCCGTGATCAAGTAACCACGTTCAGCCGTTTCTATGTCGACTGTTAAGCTGAGAAGTTCTTGAGCCCGAGCGATGGCTTTATGTGTGTGTACAACCCAATTATTGTCTTTTACAACCGTTCGGGTGTTTTCATGGACAGAAAAAGCCACGATAAGCATCAAAGCGATAGGAATCAAAAAGCTGACTAATAGCTTTTTCTGTAGGGATATATTGTCAAACCAACCCGCGATCATAAAACAGCGCTCTCCATGTCGTTGTTATTCACTGTTAGTGTAGATGATCATTAGTCGCTAAGTGCGCAAATAGTTGCTGAGTGCGTAAATACATACTTTAGCGTGTAAGTTTCGCATATTAACGGCATTTTAGGGACGATTAAGCGGCGTTATTATGTTTCAAAGACAAAAAAGCTAGCTCAATAAGCTAGCTTTCAACGGTGTGATGAGTGTGGCGAGTATTAAAGCGCTTTTACGCTGCTTCGTTCAACAAGAGTAGGTTCAAGTTCAACGACTTGCGGATAAGCATCTGGAGTTTGTAATCTGCTCAAAAGCGTATCCACTGCGGTTTTACCTAAACGGTGCTTTGGCTGGTGGATTGTGGTTAAAGCGGGTGTCATGTACTTCGACAGGTGGATGTCATCGTAGCCAATGATAGACAGATCATTCGGAATCGATGTGCCATCTTGCGCCGCAGCGTGAATCACGCCCATCGCCATCATATCGTTACTGACGAACAAGGCAGACGGCATTTCGCCACGAGTTTTCAATGTCTGATAAGAGTCAAAACCACCGTCACATTCAAAGTTGGATTCAACAATCCACTTAGGGTTGATCTCTAAATTGGCTTCTTCCATTGCTTGCTTGAAGCCTTGATAACGAGACGAAGCTTGATTACGGTGCAGTGGGCCAGTGATACAACCAATTTGAGAATGACCGTTATCTATCAAGTGCTTAGTTGCCATGTAGCCACCTTGGTGCGAGTTGTCTTGGATCTTATCGCTCGCAAACAACATAGGGCCCCAATCCATGACTACAACAGGCAGTTCTGGGTAGCGCTCGAATACATCGATATGTTCGCCTTCAAGGGTAGAACACATTAGCATCAGGCCATCGACTCGCTTTTGCAGCAAGGTATCGATAGAGGATTTCATGCGTTCGCTATCGCCTTCGGTGTTACACAAGATAAGGTTGTAGCCTTCTTCGTAGCAACGACGTTCCACACCTTTTACCACTTCGCCAAAGAATGGGTTGGTGGATGTGGTCACTAGCATTCCCAAGGTTTTGGTTTGCTTCATTTTCAAGCTGCGAGCCAATGCAGAAGGCGCATAGTTGAGTTCTTTAGCCGCACTGTTAACACGCTCAGCAATCTCTTCACTGACAAAGCGTGATTTGTTGATCACGTGGCTCACGGTAGAAGTCGAAACCTTTGCGAGCCGTGCGATGTCTTTCATTGTTGCCATAAAAAATCCTTGTGGGAATAACCTTCCACGTTGGGCGATATTCTGCCTGAAAACAGGGGCTTATTCTTGTTATTTGTTGTTACCGAATTTGAAGGCTAACATCCGTTAACCACGGTTTAGCTCAGAAGTTAGGCCTTCAAATAGGTATCAAACTAAGCAGACAGTTGCTCTGCCAAAAACGCATCGGTTTCAGCACGGCTTGGAATCGACGTTTGAGCACCAAAGCGTGTCACAGAGATAGCAGCTGCAGCATGAGCAAATTTAATCGCACGCTCAAGTGGCATATCTTCAAGCAAGCCTGTCACCAACGCGCCGTTAAAGGTGTCACCTGCGGCAGTTGTATCTGTTGCTTCAACACGGAAACCTGCGATTAATTCACCTTCGCTGGCTTCATTGCCTTGACCGCGATGACTCACCCACACGCCTTTCGCGCCTAGCGTGATCATTACCGTTTCTATGCCTTTAGCATGCAGAGCCAACGCAGCCTGATGAGCAGACGCGTTGTCCGTCACGGTAATGCCTGTCAGCACTTCTGCTTCAGTTTCGTTCGGTGTAATCACGTCAACACAAGCAAGCAGTGAATCCGATAATGGACGAGCAGGAGCCGGGTTTAGAATGACTTGCGTGCCACTCTCTTTTGCTACTTTCGCAGCGTACTCTATACCTTCAATTGGCGTTTCAAGTTGAGTTAGCAGGTATTTGGCTCCGCGAATCTTCTCTAGATGTGGTTCGATTTGGTCGCAAGTCAGCTTGTCATTAGCTTCTGCAGAAAGACAGATGCTGTTTTCACCCGTTGCGGATACTTGGATCATCGCGATGCCAGTTGGCGTGTTGTCTGCCACGATAACACCGTCGATGTTGATGCCGTCTTTAGCGAAGTCTTGACGAATGTTGATGCCGAATGGGTCGTCACCGACACAGGCGATGAAGCCGATATCTGCGTTTAATCGCGCAGCAGCGACTGCTTGGTTTGCGCCTTTACCGCCAGGGATGACCTGATAGTTACCGCCAATCAAGGTTTCACCCGGACGAGGGAACGAAGGAACTTGCAGTACGTGGTCAGCGTTAACGCTACCTAAAACAATCAGTTGAGTCATGATACGAGCCTTATGATATATCGTATTTGAAAATGCATGGGTCTTTCTCATGATGTTGAATGCGCTCTCGTTTAGGAGCGGAATGAGAAACAGCGATGCACTGTCGGGTTTTTGCTTTTATGTTAAGTCAGTGAGTAAATTAGCTAAGCAAAGCAGGGGATAGGGGACCCCTGCTTTATATCGCGTTACTTAGTAACGATTACTTAGCGATGATTTTTAGAGGTACTGGTACGTACTCGTCTACTGTTTCGCCTTTCAGTACTTTGTCTGCCATTTCGATACCTAGAGAACCGATTAGGTCAGGTTGT
Organism: Vibrio sp. 10N.261.51.F11; assembly: GCF_041471665.1. Taxonomy (NCBI): domain Bacteria; kingdom Pseudomonadati; phylum Pseudomonadota; class Gammaproteobacteria; order Vibrionales; family Vibrionaceae; genus Vibrio; species Vibrio sp. 10N.261.51.F11. The sequence goes on from NZ_JBFROW010000058.1 coordinate 12,438, forward strand.
TGTGCAACTGTAGCGCCTAGTAGGCCGCGGTTAACAGCAGCGATGCCGTCGTCTGTGCCATCAAAGCCAACGATCATCACTTCTTTACCTGACGCTTGAACTGCGCGAAGTGCACCTAGTGCCATTTCATCGTTTTGAGCAAATACTGCTTGTACATCTGGGTTAGCAGCAAGCAAGTTTTCCATTACGTTCAGACCTTTAGTACGGTCGAAATCAGCAGGTTGGCTTGCAAGAAGCTCAAGGTCGCTGCCGTTTACTGCATTCATGAAGCCTTCACCACGTTCACGAGCTGCAGAAGTACCAGCAATACCTTCAAGTTGGATTACTTTCGCTTTTTCGCCCACTTTTTCCATGATGAAGTGACCTGCCATTTCACCACCGATTACGTTATCAGAAGCGATGTGGCTTACTACGTCACCACGGCTTGCACCACGGTCTAGTGTTAGTACTGGGATGTTTGAACGGTTAGCCATGCGAATTGCGTTAGACACAGCATCTGAATCTGTTGGGTTGATCAGGATTGCCTTAACACCACGAATGGTTAGATCTTCAATGTTCGACAGCTCTTTGCTTGGGTCGTTTTGAGAATCAAGAACGATAAGCTTGTAGCCTAGCTCTTCAGCTTTCACTTCTGCGCCATCTTTCATGGTTACAAAGAATGGGTTGTTCAATGTAGACAGAACGATTGCCATTGTATCTTGCGCCTGTGCAGACACAGATACTGTTGTAGAAAGAAGAGCAGCAGAAATAAGAGTCGCTAATTTTTTCATGGTGTAAGTCCTTTGTGTAGGGTGAGCTAGGAGGTGAGTCCTAGCTCGTTGTTATATTATTGATTTATTAGGGTGTTGCGTTGACTCAAGCTAGAGCCGTTCAAAGTGTTACTTGTTTTTGTTGTCGACCAATACTGCCAGAAGAATAACCACTGCTTTTGCAATCATCTGGTAGTAAGAAGAAACGTCTAATAGGTTTAGGGCGTTGTTCAGGAAGCCGATAATCAGTGCACCAATCAATGTGCCCATGATGCGACCACGACCGCCAGCTAGGCTTGTACCGCCAAGAACCACGGCTGCGATAGCATCTAGCTCATAACCCATACCTGCAGTTGGCTGCGCTGAAGATAAGCGAGATGCCACGATGATGCCCGCTACCGCTGCTAACAGACCACAGATTGCGTAAACGCCAATTTTTACTTTGTCTACGTCGATGCCTGATAGGCGAGTTGCTGATTCGTTGCCGCCAAGTGCGTAAACGTAACGGCCAAAGCGTGTGTGGTTAAGTAGGTACCAAACGGATGCGAATACTACGACCATGATCCAAACTGGAACCGGTACACCCATTGCGTAGCCTGTACCGAACCAAGCGAATGCGTCTGCTGTGTCCGTAAAGCCAGTAGAGATAGGGCGACCGTCGGTGTAAACCATGGTTACACCACGAAGTAGTGTCATGGTTACTAGCGTTGCGATGAAGGCTTGAACCTTACCTTTCGCGATGATCACACCACTAATCGCACCTAATGCTGCACCTGCTACAAGAGCGGTTGGTACTGCGATCATCACAGGGATTTCCATGCCAATCATGCTGGCTGCGAACGCACCACAAAGCGCCAGTACAGAACCAACACTCAAGTCGATACCCGCGGTTAAGATAACCAGCGTCATACCTACAGCGATAATTGCGTTAACCGAGGTTTGGCGCAGAATGTTTAGGATGTTGTCGACAGTAAAGAAGTTCGGGTTTAAGAAAGAAACGACAACAATCAGGAAGAGCAAAGCAATCAATGACTTTTGATCAATCAGCCACTCTTTGCTGATTAACGGTTTTTTCTTTGGAGCTTCAGTTGTTTTGCTCATGGTTTTAGTACTCATGCTGCGTCCTCGTTGATCTTTTTACCGACCGCACACGCCAGTAATAATTCTTGGTTTGCTTCTTTAGCATCAAATTCACCGCTTACACGGCCTTCATGCATCACCATGATGCGGTCACTCATTCCTAACACTTCTGGCATTTCAGATGAGACTAAAATGATGCTCATGCCGTCGGCTTTAAATTTATTAATGAGTTGGTAAATCTCTTTCTTAGCACCGACATCGACACCGCGCGTTGGCTCGTCGAGAATCAGTACTTTTGGTTTGGTCATCAAGCCCTTAGCGATAGCCACTTTCTGTTGGTTACCACCAGAAAGGTTGCCAATAATCTGTTCGCGCGTCGGGGTTTTGATGTTGAATAGCTTGATGAAGTCATCTACTGCAATCACTTCGTCTTTATGTTGGATTTGACCGCTCTTTGTTAGTAGGTCAAGTGAACATAACGACATGTTTTCTTTAACAGAAAGCCCTAGAACTAAGCCATCGCCTTTACGGTCTTCAGAGATGTAAGCAATGCCATTGGCCAAGCCGTCTTTCGGGCTTACAGGGTTGATGGTTTTATTTTCTAGGTTGATGACGCCGCGTTCACTTGGAAGGGCACCGTAAATCACTTTCATCAGTTCAGTTCGGCCAGCACCCATTAGGCCAGATACACCCAGGATTTCACCGCGTTTTAGCGTAAAGCTCACATCGTGAACACCAGAACCCGTCAGGCCAATCACTTCAAGACAAGTTTCACCATGGCTCTGGCCGATACGTGGATATTGTTCGTCTAACTTACGACCAACCATCATTTCGATTAGGCCATCTTCGTCGGTGTCTTTTACTTCACACTGACCAATGAACTTACCGTCACGCAGCACTGTGATGTCATCACAAATCTCGAAGATCTCTTTCAAACGGTGAGAGATGTAAACAATGCCACAGCCTTCATCGCGCAATTCGTTAATCACCTTAAACAGAGATTCAGTTTCGGTATCGGTTAGCGCATCGGTTGGTTCATCCATGATGATGACTTTAGATTCAAACGATAGGGCTTTCGCAATCTCTACCATTTGCTGCTCACCAAGGCTCAACTGACCTAGAGGCGTTTTCGAGCTGTGTTTCACGTTAAGGCGTTTAAGTAGCTTGTCTGCTTCTTGGTACATCTCGTTCCACAAGATACGACCCATGGTGCCCGTGATTTCACGACCTAAGAAGATGTTCTCGGCGATGGTCAATTCAGGGATTAGATTCAGCTCTTGGTGAATGATGCTAATGCCTGCTCGTTGAGAATCACGTGGCCCTTTAAATGCAGCAGGTTTTCCTTGGTAGGCAATAGTGCCGCCGTCCAAGTGGTAGATGCCTGTCAGCACTTTCATAAGCGTTGATTTACCCGCACCGTTTTCACCCATTAACGCCATTACGCGTCCTGGATAAACGTTGAGGCTTGCCTTATCCAGTGCTTTCACACCAGGGAAGGCTTTCTCAATTGAGCTAAGTTCTAAAATGGCTTGAGTCATGTCGGTTCCTTTACTCGGGGCCAGTTGTATTTGATTGTTCTGTCTATGTATTGTTTTGGTTCAGTGATGTCACTGAGCTGTCGTTGCGTTTTGCTTGAGCTAAAAGGTTACGCCAGCTTGGAAAATAACATTTGCGTATGGTGTGCACTCACCGGTGCGAATTACCGCGCGGCTTTCATGCGTACGCTGTTTGAATTCTTCATGAGTGATGTAAGTAATAGAAAGCGATTTGCCACAACGTGCTTCTTCTGTCTTGATTAAATCAATCAGCGCTGCGTGGTGCTCTGGGCTTACTTTCGCAAACTCTTCTGCAATCACAACGCCTTCGATTTGAGATTCATCCAGCATGGTTTTTACCGTTTGCTGAAAGCTTGGGACACCGTGAGTCAAAGCAAGATCAATACGAGTTACGTGGTCTGGAATCGGCAGACCCGCGTCACAAATCGTGATTTCATCTGTGTGGCCAAGAGTCGCCACTAGGTAAGAGAGTTCAGAGTTTATTAAAGTACTTTTTTTCATATCACGACCTATTGAAAAATAACGCTTGATGGGTTGAGAACAACTCAAGAAAAGCCATCGAAACGTTTCGATAGTGATAATAGTGTCTGATTTATCATTTGCACGTTTGATTGTTTTAGAGTGTGATAATGATCATCGAAACGTTTCGATGGGGCGTTTTTTGGTGATCTTAGTCACCGCCATTGATTGCATAAATCCTTTTACGTGGGTTCAATCGATAGCGCATATCCGAACTTACTAATGGTAATGATCTGGACGTTGGATGCTCTTAATCGCGCGAACACATTGCGTAGGTTATAGACTACGTTTGCAAGAACATGTGGTGACGAGAGTTGTCCGTCCCAACACACATCAACAATATGCTCTCTTGAAATCGGTCTTCCCACATTTTCCAATAACAAGCAGAGCACTGCTAATAGGCGAGGGCGCAAAGTGATTTTGTTTCCTTGCTGGTTGGTAATCGTTCGAGCGTCGATATCAATGATTAAGCCGTTGAAGTCTATTGTGTGGTTCATCGTGTTTTCTGTTCGTCTTATTCTAAATTGTGGAGATTGAGCAAATTGGCCTGCTGTTGGAGCGGGTAATTATTTAAGTGTGCTAATGGTCGAAGTGGGCGGGTTAACTGACACGATCAAAGAACCTATTACTTTTAAAGCCGAAGACAATACTTACCGATTAATTGCTGGTTACAAATTTAACCGCATTGTTTCGGTTGAAGCTCAATACACAGATTTTGGTGATATAGCCCTGAAAACGAAATCTGGTAATAAGGTTTTCACTTGGACACCTCAAATCTTTTCGGTAACGGCGAACCTCGGTTACACGTTTGATAATGGCATTCGTCCATTTGGCACTATCGGTCTGTCGACTATTGATCTAGACATGAAGCTTGCTGATGGCTCTCGCCCGTCAGGAGATGGTTTTGATGATTCGGGAGATGGCATCCGTATGGGTGTTGGTGTTGAATACACGCCACCTACAATGTCTTCGTTGAGCTTTCGCTTAGCATACGAAGCCGATGCTTTTGATATCGAAGATTACGAAAACGGACACAAGACAGAAGATACTGTTGTTCTGGACTCTTTCTACTTAGGCGCAATGTACACATTCTAAGTTTCACACTTTGCTAAACGGTAAATCGGTTTCTAAATGGGGCGTCGGTTGGCTCAACCCGTTTAACTAAAGTGGAAGGCCGCAGTTTTTGACTGCGGCTTTTTTATGTTTAACTCTAGGCTTCACGAATATGAGCGGTGACAGACACGATGGCATGGTCGGTACTGAATTGGTCGTGTTCAAAACTAGGATTAATCAGGTGATGGTCTAACACTGTGTAGCTAGAGATCTCCATTAAGCTTGAAGAGTTCTGACAATCAAACTCGTTCGACATCAAAATGTAGTCCAGTACAGATCCAGAAGCGCCGTAGTAATGGGTTGGCTTTCGCTGTTCAAGCAAGTCTTCTTCATGCAGTTGATGGTAAAGATCCCAGCTGTCTTTCAAGCGAAAGTGGGATAGCCAATGCTTGCTGTTTTCGTCTCGGTTGATTGAGTAATTCAACAGCCCTTTAAACTCATCATTAAACAGTGGCTTATTAAAGTCACCCATCAACACAACAGGTTGCTCGGTTTGGTAGCGTTGGTTGGTGATGTATTGATGCAGCATCTGAGCTTCTAGACCGCGTTGGACACTTGATAGCCAAGAGCCAAGCTGTTCTTGGTGAAAACGAGTGAGCGTGTCACTTTGTGGTTTTGCACCTTGCTGAGTGTTGTCCGCATCGACAGATTCTGCTTTTGGCTCTGTCGGACGTTGTGATTTGAAGTGCACCACATAACAGTCGGTTGAACCTAAATGGGGTAACGTAATCGTCGCGTGAACAGGCGTTCTGTTGAATGAGAATTTGTCGTCAAGGTTGAATGCTTTCAGTAACTTCGAATCTGGCGTAACAGGCTGCACGTTTTCAATCGGGTAACGGGAAGCGATCCCAACGACTGGTGAGGTGTATAGGTAATCATCTTCAACGTTGGCGCTATCGACCACTGCAAAGTATGGATAACCTAGCTCGTTCATCAATAGCTCTAAAGATTGCGGGCTAAATATCTCTTGGAAGCCAATCACATCGCAATCTAATGAGCGAATCGCTTCAGCCATCCAATGTTGCTTCTTCTGCCATTCTTCGAAGCTGTAGATGTTCTCAAAATCATAATAAGCATTCGGTGGCTCGAGATAGTTCAGAAGGTTGAACGTTGCGAATGTTATTTGGTTTGGTTTGTTCAAAGTGTCATTCCATTTAGACCTAGGCTGCAAGGATACTCCAGTAAAAGTATAGTTTGTTGATTATTTAGAGCCTAAATTTCACTTTAGAAGCCAACCAAAGGAATCTTAGCCGTTGAGGCTTGTGTCATTCAGGCTAGAGCAATCTTAGTGCTTCTGCCTTCCCCCGTGCTTTCCAACGCCACCAAGCTAATCAACTCAATCAAAGGAACCAAAGCAATCAAAGCTCACTGCATCCAATAACTTCGAGTGGTGACGAGTAATTTGTAAATAAACCGTCAGAGATAGAGTGCTGATGGTTTTATTAGTTATTACATGATGTTAGATTTGAACCTATACTTGATTTAACGGCATGCATTCAAAGCCGATAAATCAACTTGAATATAGAATTCATGACATTTGAAGGGAGAGTCAAATGGGAACAGTTTTTCGACGCAAAGCCTCGCAACGCACTCAGTTTTTCAGGTTTAATTTGAAGTCATGTGCAATCATGTTGCCGCTTATTGCTTTACAACCCTCCGTTACTTACGCTTCTGAAACCCAATCAACTCCTGCTGTCACCGTTATTGAAACCACACAACTGGTTGGTTTTGGTGAAGCAAAATATCCAGCCGATTTCACTCACTTCGATTACGTTAATCCTGATGCGCCAAAGCAGGGCAAAGTGACCTATGGCAGCATAGGTACGTACGATAGCTTTAATCGATTCGGTTCCCGCGGCGTTGCTGCAAGTTATACCGGAGAGATTTACGATACCTTGATGTTTTCTCCGAGTGACGAGATTGATGCGTACTATCCATTGATCGCTTCAAAGGTTCGCTACTCCAGTGATTTCACTTGGATGGAAATCGACATCAACCCAAATGCTAAATTCCAAGATGGCGAGCCTATCACTGCGCATGATGTTGCCTTTACTTTTGACAAGTTCTCAACCGAGGGCGTGCCTCAGTATCGTGTGTATTACAAAGAGATTAAGTCAGTAAAAGCGGTCTCTGATTTGGTTGTTCGTATTGAAATGAACAGTCCAAACCGCGAAAAACTGTTTAGCTTCGCGCAAAGCACTCGTGTATTGCCGAAACATTTCTGGAAAGACAGAAAGCTGTCTGAGCCTCTAAGTGAGCCACCAGTCGGTAGTGGTCCTTATAAGATCATCAGCTACAAATCAGGCCAAAGTGTTACCTATGGTCTAGATGAAAACTACTGGGCAGCAGACCTACCAGTTAACGTTGGCCGCAATAACTTCAAGCAGGTGCAATACGATTACTACCGTGACGACACGGTAATGTTGGAAGCGTTCAAAGCAGGGGAGTTCGATCTTCGAACCGAGAATTCGGCTAAGTTCTGGGCTAACTCTTATACGGGCGCGAACTTCGATAAAGGCTACATCATTAAAGAAGAGATCAACCACGAGAAGCCTGAAACGACTCAAGGTTTCGTCTTCAACATTCAATCACCTGTGTTCTCGGATCCTAAAGTGCGTGAAGCGTTAACCTATGCGATGGACTTTGAGTGGATGAACAAGAACATGTTCTATGGTCAGTACAAACGTACTCGCAGCTACTTCCAAAACACAGACTATGAAGCGAAAGGCTTACCAAGCGAAGCGGAAGTCGAGTTGTTGTCTCAATACAAAGATCAGATTCCACCGCGAGTTTTCACCGAGGAATTCCAACCTCCCGTTACCGATGGTAGCGGTCGTATTCGTAGCCAAATGCGTACCGCTTTCAAATTGTTGAAAGAAGCGGGTTGGGTGCTGAAAGACAAAGTCATGACCAACGAAAAGACTGGCAAGCCGATGTCATTTGAGTTGTTGATTTACAGCCCAACCACGGAACGTATCGCAACGCCGGTTCAAAAGAACCTTAAGCGCATGGGTATTGAGATGAAGATCCGTACCATCGATACCACTCAATACATCAAGCGCTTGCGTGATCGTGATTTCGACATGGTTTCGTCGTCATTTTCCGCAAACCCTTATCCTAGCCCGAACTTAATGATCGTTTGGAACTCTAACTACATTGATTCTACTTACAATACTGCAGGTGTTATCGATCCAGTGGTTGACGCGTTAACAGAAGAAATTGCGCGTAACCAACAGCACCCTGAAAAGCTTCTTACACTAGGTCGTTCACTAGACCGAGTATTGCAGTGGAATTTCTACAACATCCCGCAATGGCACGTTGGCGAGTATCGCGTAGCAATGTGGGACAAGTTTGAGCGTCCAGATGTATTGCCTAAATACGATTTAGGTATCGATACATGGTGGATTTCAGAAGAGAAGGCGGCTTTGCTTCCTGAAAAACGTCGCTAGGAGTTAGTTAGCATGGCCGCGTATATATTTCGACGTTTATTGTTGGTGATCCCCACGCTGTGGGCGATCATCACCATCAACTTTTTCATCATCCAGATAGCGCCTGGAGGCCCGGTAGAGCAAGCTGTTGCTCAATTAGAAGGGCATAACTCTGGCATTATGGAGCGTTTTTCTGGTGGTGGACAAGAAGTTGATTTAAGTGAAAGTGATCAAGCTTCTGCCAGTGGCTATAAAGGCTCACGCGGGCTTGATCCTGAAGTGGTTGAAGAGATCAAAAAGCAGTTTGGGTTTGATAAACCGATTCACGTTCGCTACTTCGATATGTTGAAAAACTACGCGACCTTTAACTTTGGTGAAAGCCTGTTTAAGGGTGGTAACGTGATTGATTTAATCATCGAGCGTTTACCTGTCTCCATTTCCTTAGGGTTGTGGAGTACGTTAATCATCTATGTGATTTCGATACCCTTAGGCATTATGAAGGCGATACATCACGGCTCTCGCTTTGATATTTGGTCGAGCGCGGTGGTGATTGTCGGCTACGCGGTGCCGGGCTTCTTGTTTGCGATTATTCTGATTATCTTGTTTGCAAGCGGTAACTACTTCAGTTGGTTCCCATTGCGAGGGCTTGTGTCGAGTAACTTCGACCAGCTCAACTGGTATCAGCAAATTGGCGACTACTTCTGGCACTTGGCGTTGCCCATTTTCGCCATGGTTATCGGTGGATTCGCCACGCTCAGCATGCTGACCAAAAACTCCTTCCTTGATGAAATCAATAAGCAATATGTAGTGACTGCGAGAGCGAAAGGCTTGGACGAGAGCAGTATTCTTTATAAGCACGTTTTCCGTAACGCCATGCTGATCATTATTGCGGGTTTCCCAAGCGCATTTATTAGTATTTTCTTCACGGGTTCTATGTTGATTGAAGTGATGTTTTCACTCGAAGGAATTGGTCTGCTTGGCTTTGAATCAACCATTCAACGTGACTATCCCGTGGTGTTCAGCTCTCTCTATATCATGACCTTGCTTGGCTTGGTGCTGAGCATTATCTCCGACCTGACGTATACCTGGGTTGATCCTCGAATTGATTTTGAAGCGCGTTAATGGCGAACGAATAACAAGGTATTGATAATAAATGTTTAACAACCCTTTAGCTGAAGCTCGTTGGTTACGTTTTAAAGCAAACAAGCGTGGTTTTATCTCCCTTTGGATATTTACCATCTTGTTTGGCTTGAGCCTGTTCGCTGAGATCATTGCCAATGATAAACCACTCTTGGTTTCTTATGATAATCAGTGGTTTGTGCCTGTTATCAATGAATATGCCGAGACGGAGTTTGGTGGTGAGTTTGAAACCGAGGCCGACTACAAAGACCCGTATGTTATCGAGCTCATTGAAGACAACGGTTACATCGTGTGGCCAATCATTCCGTTTAGCTACGACACAATAAACTTCGATATTTCAGGTGCGGTGCCATCGGAGCCCGATTCGGTGAACTGGTTAGGGACTGATGATAAGGGGCGAGATGTATTAGCTCGTATCATTTATGGCTTCCGTATTTCCGTTCTATTTGGTTTTATTCTGACCATTGTATCGAGCGTGATTGGTGTCGTGGTTGGCGCAACACAAGGCTACTACGGTGGCTGGGTTGATCTATTCGGACAACGCTTCATTGAAGTCTGGTCTGGTATGCCGACCCTGTTCTTGCTGATTATTTTGTCGAGTTTTATTGAGCCGAATTTCTGGTGGTTGCTCGGGATTATGGTGCTGTTTAGTTGGATGAGTTTAGTCGGCATCGTGCGAGCGGAATTTTTACGCTGCCGAAACTTTGATTATGTAAGAGCCGCGCAAGCCATGGGTGTCGATGATAAACGCATTATGCTTCGTCACATGCTACCCAACGCGATGGTGGCTTCGTTAACCATGATGCCGTTTATCCTTTCAGGCTCGGTCACTACGTTAACCTCATTAGATTTCTTAGGCTTTGGTCTTCCTGCGGGTTCACCTTCATTGGGCGAGCTATTGGCGCAAGGTAAAGCTAACTTACAAGCGCCTTGGCTTGGCATTTCTGCTTTCGTCGTGCTTTCACTGATGCTGACGTTACTTGTCTTCGTTGGTGAAGCGGTACGTGATGCTTTCGACCCACATCAACAGAAGTAAGGATAAGTTATGACTTCAAATACAGCTCCTACTTCAGGGTCAACAGCAGAGGCTTCTAATGCATCTCCAGTTCTGACCATCGATAAATTGTCTGTCGGTTTCGGGCGTAAAGACTCGATAGAACAAGTGACGCAAGACGTCTCGTTGGAGATATACAAAGGTGAGACACTCGCGCTGGTGGGCGAGAGTGGCTCCGGTAAATCGGTTACGGCTAACTCAGTGTTAAAGCTGCTACCTAAAGGCTCATCGCACTACTTAAACGGTAAGATCAATTTCTCTGGCACCGATATTCTGAGTTGTTCTGAAAGACAATTGCGAGGGATTCGTGGTGGTCGCATCGGCATGATCTTCCAAGAGCCTATGGTGTCACTGAATCCACTTCATCGAGTCGGAAAACAGCTGGTTGAAACCCTTGCGATTCACCGTGGAATGCGAACCAATAAAGCTCAAGCCTTGGCGATAGAGTGGCTTTCAAAGGTTGGTATTCGTTACCCAGAGCAGAAGATTTCAGCGTACCCGCACGAGCTATCAGGTGGAGAACGCCAGCGCGTGATGATCGCGATGGCACTGATCAATGAACCAGAGCTGCTTATTGCTGATGAGCCGACAACGGCTTTGGATGTATCGGTGCAAGCGCAGATCCTCGACCTTCTAAAAGACCTGCAGCAAGAGCTGGGTATGGCAATGCTTTTCATTACTCATGACTTGAGTATCGTTCGTAAGATTGCCGACAGAGTAGCAGTAATGAAAGATGGTCGCTTGGTCGAAAGTAACGACTGTCATACCCTGTTTAACGCGCCTGCTCACCCTTACACTCAAAAACTTATTAACTCTGATCCGAAAGGTTTGCCCGTTCCTGTGTCACCCGAAAGCAAACCGCTACTCGATGTAAATCAACTTCGTGTTTGGTTCCCGATCACGGGCGGTTTATTCAAGCGCACCATTTCTCATGTTAAAGCTGTGACCGACATGGAGTTCACTTTGAAGAAAGGGCACTCAATCGGTTTGGTTGGCGAAAGTGGTTCTGGTAAATCGACGACCGGTATGGCGATACTTAAGCTGGTAGATAGTGAAGGGTCAATCACCTACTCGAGTGAACAGCTTCAAGGTTTAGATCGAAAACAGATGCTTCCGTTTAGAAGCCGTATGCAAGTAGTCTTTCAAGACCCGTTTTCTGCGCTAAACCCGAGAATGTCGGTCGCTCAGGTGATTGGCGAAGGTTTGTTAGTGCATCAACAATTGGATGAGCACGAACTCGACCAACGCATCTGTGACGTAATGAAAGAGGTTGACCTCGATCCTGAAACGCGTCACCGTTACCCAAATGAGTTTTCTGGCGGTCAAAGGCAGCGTATTGCGATTGCTCGTGCTTTGATTTTAAAGCCAGAGTTTATCCTGCTCGATGAACCAACATCGTCATTGGACAGAACCGTTCAAGCTCAAGTATTGGATTTGCTGAAGTCACTTCAAGAAAAGTATGGCCTGACCTATTTGTTTATCAGTCATGATCTGAATGTCGTGAAATCCTTGTGTCATTACACCATCGTCATGAAAGCTGGCGAGGTAATAGAGAAGGGCGACACTGAGACTTTGTTTGGTAATCCGCAGCATGAATATACTAAGCAGTTGGTGAGTCTTTCGAATGTTGGTGGTGTTTTATAACGCAGAGGGTTTGTTTAAAACAAATGGGCTCTGGTTGAATTCAACATGGTCATTTCGTTGTTTTAAGATTACACTGCGCCCAATATTTCAGAAGTACATATTTAGGTAGAGGTCACCATGGACCAAGAACATTACGAAGACGCTGATTACGAAGGCCAAGAGCTGGGCGAAGAAGGCGAAGAGATTGAAATTGAAGCAATTGGTATTGATGTTTCATCACAGCCAATCGAGCTCTACAAAGTGTTTAAAATTGCTAACCTAGTGAGTGGTGGCGGTGAAGCTAAGCACATCATCTCTGAAGGCTACGTAGCGGTAAATGGTGAGCTAGAAACCCGTAAGCGTCGTAAAATGTACGATGGCGACTTCTTTGAATTCAACCAAGAATACTATGTAGTGGTGTGTGATCAGCCAGTGCAAGAAGAATCAGAAAAGCCGAAAAAGAAAGAAGCGCTTAAAAAAGAGAACAAGGCGAAGAAAGGTCAGTCTAAAAAGGATTCTAAGAAGAAAGAATCTAAGAAAAGCAAAGCAGAAATGCTAAGCGCAAAGGCTGAACCAAAGAAAGAGAAAAAAGAGAAGAAACCGAAAAAGAAAGCGGATACGCCAAAGCCAACACGTGATGACAAAAGCGGCCGTAATTCGATTGAGTTCTTCTAAGTTATAGCTCTAAACTACAGATCTAAAACTATTCTTTTGAAATTCGAGCAACGTTAAACTTCGGTTTTGCGTTAAGCAGATAGTAAAAGGCTCACTATTCAGTGAGCCTTTTTTGTATTTGTTTGCTAGCACAGCTAACGGCAAATAACGCTTCTTCTCAGTGACGAGTGCGAGAAGATGTCAATTCTGATGCACGTAACTGAGCAACGGCTTTCGCTAGTTCTAGCTGAGCTTGTGCAAAGTTAATGTCTATGTTGCCCTTGTTGATGTTCTCTAGAGCGGCATATTTCGCTTCTTCTGCGCGAGCGCGGTCAATGTCTTTACCATGCAAGGCCGTGTCGGCTAATAACGTAACCACATCCGGCTGAACTTCCAGCATCCCACCAGAGACATACAGCACTTGGCCTTCTGATTTAGGGTCTGTAACAAACACGGTTACGCCCGGTTTGATCTTACTGAGAAGCGGGGAGTGACCGGGGCGGATCCCCAGTTCACCGTCAGCGCCAGAAACGGCTAGGGCATACGCTGGACCTGAAAACAGCGTACCTTCCGCACTTACAATATTAAGTTGAAATGTATTATCTGTAATTCCGATAGCCATGGTGCACCTGCCTCTTAGAGTGATTTTGCTTTGTTAAGCACTTCGTCGATAGAGCCACAGTACAAGAACGCTTGCTCTGGGATATCGTCATATTCACCGCTCAATAGACCTTTAAAGCCTCTTAGTGTTTCGCTTAGCGGTACAAAGACACCTTTCTGACCGGTAAACACTTCGGCTACGTGGTAAGGCTGCGTTAAGAAACGTTCAATCTTACGAGCGCGAGATACGGTCTGTTTGTCTTCAGTAGACAGCTCATCCATACCAAGAATCGCGATGATGTCTTTTAGCTCTTTGTAGCGTTGCAGCGTTGTTTGTACTTTTTGTGCAATGTCGTAGTGCTCTTGGCCTACGATCAGCGGATCTAACTGACGTGACGTTGAATCTAACGGGTCAATCGCAGGGTATAGACCCAGTGCCGCGATGTTACGAGACAGTACAACGGTCGCATCTAAGTGAGCAAAGGTTGTTGCTGGCGATGGGTCAGTCAAGTCATCCGCAGGTACGTATACTGCTTGGATAGACGTGATAGAGCCTTGTTTTGTTGACGTGATACGCTCTTGAAGTACGCCCATCTCTTCAGCCAGTGTTGGTTGGTAACCTACTGCTGAAGGCATACGACCTAGCAGAGCTGATACTTCTGTTCCCGCAAGCGTGTAACGGTAAATGTTATCAATGAACAACAGTACGTCACGACCTTCATCACGGAAGCGCTCAGCCATAGTTAGGCCTGTAAGTGCTACACGTAGACGGTTTCCCGGTGGCTCGTTCATTTGACCGTAAACCATGGCTACTTTGTCTAGTACACCTGCTTCTTTCATCTCGTAGTAGAAGTCGTTACCTTCACGAGTACGCTCACCTACACCGGTAAACACAGAAAGACCTGAGTGGGCTTTGGCGATGTTGTTGATAAGCTCCATCATGTTGACGGTTTTACCTACACCAGCACCACCGAACAGACCAATTTTACCACCCTTAGCGAATGGACAGATAAGGTCGATAACCTTAACGCCTGTTTCTAGAAGCTCAGTGCTGTTTGCTTGTTCTTCATAAGAAGGGGCTTCACGGTGAATCTCGTAGTTTTCTTTCTGACCGATTTCACCACACTCATCGATAGGTTGACCAAGCACGTTCATGATACGGCCTAGCGTTTCTTCGCCGACAGGAACCGTGATTGGAGAGCCTGTGTTTTCAACCGTTAGGCCACGACGTAAGCCATCTGACGTACCCATTGCAATACAACGAACGATATTGCTACCCAGTTGTTGTTGTACTTCCAATACTAACGAGCTTGCTTCGTCGCTAGTCACTTTCAATGCATCATAAACGCGTGGGCTGTTGCCGCCGCTGAACTCGACGTCAACCACCGCGCCGATTACTTTAACTATTTTTCCAACACTCATTCTTAAATCCTCAAATTCTGTTCTTGACCCAGTCTTTTCTAGCCCTAGACAGCTTGGGCACCTGAGACTATTTCACTCAGCTCTTGGGTAATGGCAGCCTGACGCGCCTTGTTGTAGACCAACTGCAAGTCATCAATGAGTTGGCCTGCGTTATCAGTCGCCGCTTTCATAGCGACCATTCGGGCTGCTTGCTCACAGGCAATGCTCTCTACGATGCCTTGATACACTTGCGATTCGATGTATCGATGTAACAGTTCTGAAAGTATGTCTTTGGGTGCTTGCTCATAGATGTAGTCCCAACGACGCGCTTTTTTAGGCTCACCACCTTCCTCAGAATCCGAAGGGTGGGGGAGCAACTGCAAGGTCGTTGGCGCTTGAACCATGGTGTTGACGAACTGGTTGTAAACGAGATACAAGCTATCGATTTTACCTTCGTCGTAATGCCCGAGCATCGCATTCACCGTACCTAAGATGTCTTCTAACTTAGGTGTATCGCCAAGACCTGACGTTTGTGCAATAACGTTGCCGCCGCGTTGGAAGAACGAGATAGCCTTAGATCCCACTAAGGTTGTTTCTACCTCGACTCCCTTGGTGCGCCATTGCTCCATTTCTTCTAACACTTTCTTGAACAAGTTTGAGTTCAAGCCACCACACAAGCCGCGATCGGACGAGATAATGATGTAAGCGACACGCTTAGGTTCACGCTGTTGCAGGTAAGGGTGCTGGTACTCCAGGGAACCCGATGCAACATGAGAGATAACTTTTCGCATGTTCTCGGCGTAGGGGCGAGTTAGCGTCATGTTGTCTTGAACCTTGCGCATCTTACTTGCTGCAACCATTTCCATTGCGCTAGTGATTTTCTGAGTGTTACTAACACTGGCTATCTTGGTGCGAATTTCTTTAGTACTTGCCATAATCTGCTCCTATTTGTTTTGATTTCCAGCTAACAAACCGGAGCACTTACCAAGCTTTCATCCCAACAAAACCTTCTAGGATCTCTTTAAGAGCACCGTCGATTTCGTCATTGTAATCGCCTGTCGCGTTGATTTTTTCGAACAACGCAGGGTTCTGACCTTTGGCATAAGCAATCAGCTCTTCTTCAAAACGGGCAATGTTGTTTAGCTCAACACCGACCAAGTAGCCTTTCTCTGCTGCGTAGATAACCGTTGCTTGCTCAGCGACTGACATTGGAGAGTATTGTTTTTGCTTCATTAATTCGGTAACACGCTCACCATGGTCTAGCTGTTTGCGCGTCATCTCATCTAAGTCAGAAGAGAACTGAGCAAAGGCCGCCAGCTCGCGATATTGAGCTAATGAAGTACGGATACCACCAGACAGTTTCTTGATGATCTTGCATTGCGCCGCACCACCCACACGAGATACCGAGATACCTGGGTCTACTGCAGGACGTAAGCCTGAGTTAAACAATTGGGTTTGAAGGAAAACCTGACCATCGGTGATTGAGATTACGTTGGTTGGTACAAACGCTGATACGTCACCCGCTTGAGTTTCAATGATCGGAAGCGCCGTTAATGAGCCAGTTTGACCTTTCACTTCACCGTTAGTGAACTTCTCTACATACTCTGCATTCACTCGTGCTGCACGTTCTAGTAGGCGTGAGTGAAGGTAGAATACGTCGCCAGGGAAGGCTTCACGACCCGGTGGGCGTTTCAATAGCAACGAGATTTGACGGTAAGCAACGGCTTGTTTTGATAGGTCATCATAGATGATCAATGCATCTTCACCGCGGTCACGGAAGTACTCACCCATGGTGCAACCCGCATAAGGGGCTAGGTATTGAAGCGCTGCAGACTCTGATGCTGATGCCACGACTACGATGGTGTTTTTTAGCGCATCGTGGTCTTCGAGTTTACGAACCACGTTAGCGATAGTGGAGGCTTTTTGGCCAATCGCCACATACACACATTTGATGCCAGAATCTTTCTGATTGATGATCGCATCGATAGCTAACGCTGTTTTACCCGTCTGACGGTCACCGATGATAAGTTCACGTTGACCACGACCGATTGGCACCATGGTATCAACCGCTTTATAGCCAGTTTGAATTGGCTGATCAACAGACTTACGTTCGATTACACCGGGTGCAATCACTTCTACAGGGTCGAGTCGGTCACAACTTACTGGGCCTTTGCCATCGATTGGCTCGCCTAATGTGTTCACAACACGGCCAAGAAGACCGTTACCGACGGGGACTTCCAAGATACGACCTGTACCTTTCACTTTCATACCTTCAGATAGGTCAGTGTAGGGGCCCATAACCACCGCACCTACTGAGTGCGTATCGAGGTTAAGTGCGAGTGCGTATTTGCCACCTGGTAGCTCAATCATCTCGCCTTGCATAACATCAGCAAGGCCATTGATTGTGATGATGCCATCACGAACCGATACGATAGTGCCTTCATTGCGAGCCTCGGTGCTCACATTAAATTTCGAGATGCGTTCTTTGATTAGATCGCTGATTTCATTTGAATTTAATTGCATAATTGTTACCTATCTCGCGTGAAGTTGATGAGCCAATCGGTCAATTGATGTGTTTAAAGAACCATCGATAACGGTTTCACCCGCTTTGATGACCATTCCACCCACTAACGTGTCATCAATAACCTGCTTCATTTCAACCTGACGCTCTAATTTCTTCTCAAGTGCAGCTGTTAGTGACGTAACTTGATCTTGTGTCAGCATTTCTGAACTGGTGACAGTGACAGGCACTACACGTTCATGTTCGTCCTTTAGCTCGCAGTACAATTCAAACAGGTCTCTTACAACAGAAAGGCGGCCGTTCTCGGCCAAGACTCGAATGAGATTAATGACGTGGTCATCAACGAGTCCTTGGCAAATATGAATGATGAGGTTTGCCAGCTCTTCTGTTTGGTGTGTAGAAGCACCTTCTGCTGAAGAAATCTGACTAGCGATCGTTTCTTCTTCCGCGACAGCCACAAGAATGGACAGCATTGAGTGCCACTCTTGTAACTGGTTTTCACCTAAAGCAAATTCAAACGATGCTTTGGCGTAGGGATGAGCAATATTGGTGTAATCTGACATATTGCCTCTCCTTAGAGTTCGCTAATCATTTGGTCAACTAGCGCTCGGTTCGTTGCGGAATCTAGGTTTTTGCTAATCAGTTTCTGTGCACTTTGAATTACTGCGTCTGCCATATCTGCCTGAAGTTCACGGCGTATCTTTTGGCGTTCGCCTTCTAGCTCAGCTCTACCTTGTTCTAAGATGCGTGCCTTTTCTTGCTCGGCTTCTTGTTGCGCTAAGCTGATGATTTCATTGCGGCGTTTTCGGCCCTGTTCAACCAGTTCAGTCACATCTTTTCTTGCATCTTCGATGAGTTGCGCGCCATTTGATTTTGCTAGTTCTAGCTCTTTCGCAGCGTTCTCTGAGTGGCGTAAACCATCAGCGATTTCTTTTTGGCGCTCGTCTAACATCGCGGTGAGAGGGGGCCATACATATTTCATGCAGAGCCAAACAAAAATCACGAATGAGATTGCTTGTCCAAACATGCTTGCATTTAAGTTCATACCTTCCTCACTAAATCTTGATTATTTACAAATCGATCTTTCAAAGCGGTTTGATTAAGCCACGGCGAAGATGATGTATAGACCGATACCAACACCGATCATCGGTACTGCATCCACAAGACCCATCATGATGAAGAATTGAGTACGAAGCATTGGAGTAAGGTCTGGTTGACGCGCAACACCTTCAAGGTATTTACCTGCTAAGTTACCAATACCAGATGCTGCACCTGCTGCACCTAAACCGATCAGTAATGCACCTGCTACATATAAAACTGCGCTTACGATATCCATTTGTATCTCCGATAAATAATTTGTTAGTTAAATTTTTTAGTTATTAATTAGTGGTGTTCTTCTGTTGCCATACCTAAATAAACAACGGTCAGTACCATAAATATAAATGCTTGCAAGAATACGATTAATATGTGGAATAGTGCCCAAGGAACACTCAGTGCCCATTGCATCCACCATGGCATTAATGCGATCAGAATAAATATCATCTCACCTGCATACATGTTTCCAAATAATCGTAAGCCTAGTGATATAGGTTTTGAAATTAATGTTATTAATTCAAGAACTAAGTTAACAGGGTATAAAAGAGGGTTATCAAATGGCTGCGTAGTAAGCTCTTTGATAAAGCCTTTCAATCCTTTATTTTTAAATGTATAAGTCAACAGTAAGATAAATACACCGAGTGCCATCGACATTGGAATATTTACGTCCGCCGTTGGTAGATCTCTAAAGTGTTCTAGACCCATTGCACGACTTAATGCTGGTATGAAATCTATTGGTAATAAATCGACCGCGTTCATTAACAACACCCAAACAAAAGTGGTTAATGCCAGTGGCCCTATTAATTTATCCTCCGCTTGAAAAATCTCTTTTACTAGGTTGTTTACAAAATCAAATATCAGTTCGATAAAACATTGAAATCGACCTGGAACACCGCTGGTGCCCTTAGTCACTACGTATCGAAAAGCTCCAATAAACAGTAAACCCGTAATCCAAGATACCAACATCGAGTCGATATTGAACGCCCAGAAACCATCACCTGTAGTTAAGAAGGTTAAGTGATGCTCTATGTATTCGTGAGCGGTAGTTACTTGATCCATACTACACATACTCCGATCTTGTAGAGGCAGTAATAAATGGTGTTAAGAAGTACCCAACCATAGTGAGAATATATGCGTACAATATTACTGGGTTATCCAATTTGAAAAACTGGAACGCCAAGATAAACATTAAGAACGTATAAGTTATTTTCACGACACGACTCATTTGCATTAAGTCACGTAAACTATAATTAGGATTCTTGCGCACCTTTAGGCTTGCATATATAAAACCAAACAGCGGAGGTAGCATCGCAATTCCGATACCCAAAGCCGACGATTCCATATCTACTTTATTACCAAAAAACACTTCATATAAAACTACACCGACGGCTAATACTACTTGGCAGAGAACAACTCTTTTAGCAGCAACAAGAATGTCACCACTTATCCCATTAAGCCTCATAATAAAACCTTATATTTAACAGTGTAAGCTCATATAAAACACAGTTTGAATATGTCTTGCTACTCGCATTTACTTATTAATAAAACTTTGCTTGTTAACAAAGAGATAATCTTGCTGGTTTTATATCTCCTGACGAAATAGAACGATATAAACTAGTTCGCTCTCGTTTCGACAAAATATAAACTACGCCTAAAATTATGTGATCAAAACGACAAATATTGATATCAATAATTCCATTTTTGAAATGAATGTTTTTCATTTATGAAAGTAATAGTTCTATCACTTTATTCATGAATATTTAAGATGCTTTATCCTTGTGAAAAAGAGGGTCTTTTTAGAAGGGAGTAGCGAGCTAAATTTTCAACTTATGATCTTATCAATTAAGACTATTCAAACACTTAGGTTCATTTACAAGCTGAGTTGTGAAGTGTGATTTTGGTAGGGGTTAAGCTTGTTTGAGGCAATGATGGAAGATCTGGTTTTTCTGGTAAATTAAACGTACGTCGCTTCTTATCAATAAGCGAATATTTTTTATATTGTCGTCAGCTTGTCACTATTTGCGTGCGCGAGAGTGAAAATTCAGCGCCTAAATGTTGATGATATAGGAGTGAAATGGAGGACTGGGTGTGCGAGAAGCATGGTGCGGAGAAGAAACACCGAGTTTTGAGGAAGTAAATGGCAGCAGAGCGCTGCCTAATTTACTTAATCTAGGCTCTCTTATGACTCTTCATAACTGAGGTATTGAATACATAAGTCATGGAAAGCCTGTGCTTGTGGCGAGATCGTACGATCAGACAGTCTGAAAATGCCGATTTGTCGTTGCAAGGGTGGGTCAATTAGCGGAATCCACACCAAGCGGGTTTCATTGGTTGGGAAAGCCAGCTTAGGTAGCGTGGTCACGCCTATCCCGAGCTCTAACACCGAAAAAAGCGAGGTAATGTTCTCGACAGAGTACAGGGCTTGTTCGCTGAGCATGCGCGCAGGTGTTGGGTCCAGTAGGGTGCAAGTCCCGTTACGAATGAAGGGCTGCTTTAACAAGGTTTGCCATTCGATTCCTTCCCGTTGAGAGGCGATAGGGTTATCTTTGAGGCACACCACACCGATAGGATCAGAAAGCAAAGGCGTGAAGTCGATGCTCTCTTCTTCTAAATGGGAGCTATTACCGAGGGCAACATCCACCTCGCCAGAGAGTAATCTTGCTTCTACCCCTGCCGCATTATCATCAATCAAACTCACTTCTACATTCGGGTACTGCTCACAAAATGCCCCTAAAACACTAGGGATGAGTTTTGCGGCCACCGAAGGCACGCTCGCTATTCGAACTCTTCCTTGTTGTCCTGCTGCCGCTGCGCGTAAGTCATTGTCTAATGCTTTGTAAACGTTCAGAAATTGAATGATCTTGGGCAAACATATTTCTCCAAAAGGCGTCAGTGTCGATTTGTTGCCTATTTCAAACAGAGGTTGGCCGAGTATTTTTTCCAACTCTTTTATCGAAGTCGAAAGTGCCGCTTGCGATCGATTTGCACGGTGAGATGCCGCTCTAAATCCACCTTCTTCGACCACCAAAACGAAATGTTTTAACTGTTGTAGCTTAATACTCATGACTCCGATCCTTCTCTAGCCCTTGCTATACCTTACTTTTTGCAAGGTGATAGATTTTATTTATCAAATGCACAAAATTTACCGTTAGATTTATCAGTCGTCAAGGTGCAGTATTTAACCATCTTGAAACATAGTTGTTACAAAGTTGGATGGAATCGTGAACGCACAAACTAAAAAACACCCAGTAAAAACCGAGCTTTTCGCTTCAAAAGCACCCCTAGAGTGGGCAATCGTTAATAACGGCACTCTATACACCGCGCAGATTCCAATCGATGAGACTGGCGCAGTAGTAGAAGGCGGTATTGAAGCGCAAACGCGTCAGACTTTTAACAACCTTGTTCATACTTTGGAGTGTGCAGGCGAATCTATGGATTCAGTGCTGCAAGTTCTAATTTACGTGACAGACCGTGAATACCTAAAAACGGTAAACAGCGTATACGGAGAATACTTCAATGCACCTTATCCAAACCGTGCTGCGGTCGTCGTTGCAGGGTTAGCAAGAGAAGAGATGTTGGTTGAGTTCGTGGTTTACGCATCAGCCTCTCAACCTGAATAATTTGACTGTGAACTGAGGCAATTTGCGGATTAAAGCTGTTTTGAATTAAAGCGGTTTATTGATACAAGCGACTTGGTTCAGTTTTAGATACAAAATTTAAACGTTATTCCTTATATAAATTAACGTTTTATTCATTAATCAGATGGTTGCCAGACTCAAACGCAACCTAACCGTTACAAGGACAGAATGATGACTCAATTACAGAATGTTCAAGCAGAAAACGCACTTTACATTGGCGGCGAATGGCAAGCGGGTGTAAGCACCGTAGCGAACATTAACCCATCAGATATTTCTGAAAACATCGGTAACTTTGCACAAGCAAGTGCTGAACAAGTTCAACAAGCGATTTCAGCAGCAAAGCACGCTCAACCAGAGTGGGAAAAAACGCCGATTGAGCGTAAACAAGCGGTCCTTCAAGCGATTGGTGATGAGCTGATTGCACGTTGTGATGAGCTGGGTACGTTGCTTTCTCGTGAAGAAGGTAAGCCTTTTGCTGAAGGTCGAGGCGAAATTTACCGTGCAGGTCAGTTCTTCCAATACTTTGCGGCTGAAGTTCTTCGTCAGATTGGTGATAACGCAGAATCAGTTCGCCCAGGCGTTTCTGTTGAAGTGACTCGTGAAGCCGTCGGTGTTATTGGCATTATCTCTCCTTGGAACTTCCCGACAGCAACAGCGGCTTGGAAAATCGCTCCTGCGCTTGCTTTCGGTAACAGCGTTATCTGGAAACCAGCAAACCTAACACCAGCAAGTGCGGTTGCGCTTACTGAAATTATCCACCGCCAAGGTATCCCAGCAGGCACGTTCAACCTTGTTCTGGGTAGCGGTTCAACAGTCGGTGATGCGCTGATCAACTCTAAAGAAGTGAACGGTGTGAGCTTTACTGGTTCTGTTGATACGGGTCGTAAGGTTGCCGCTGCTACAGCGCCAAACTTCGTTCGTTGCCAACTAGAGATGGGCAGCAAGAACGCACTTGTTATTGCTGACGATGCTGATATCCAAACAGCCGTTGATGCAACGATCGCAGGTTCGTTCTCTGGCGCGGGTCAAAAATGTACAGCATCTTCTCGTTTAGTGGTTATGGATGGCATTCACGACCAATACGTTGAAGCTCTAATTAAGCGTATGAGCGAGCTTAAAGTGGGTCACGCACTGGAAGAAGGCGTTTTCATGGGCCCGGTAGTTGATGGCAACCAACTTGAAGCGAACTTAGGTTGGGTTGAGAAAGCACGTCAAAGCGGCGGTGAGCTGGCATTCGGTGGCGAACGCTTGAGCATGAAACACGAAGGTTTCTACATGTCCCCAACGCTGTTCTTGAACACGAAGAACGATTGGGAAGTGAACCAAGAAGAAGTGTTTGCACCAATGGCAAGCGTGATTCGAGTGGCTGACCTAGAAGAAGCGATTGCGACAACCAACGATACTCGCTTCGGTCTAACAGGCGGCATCATTACTCAGAGCCTACGTACTAGCGCAATGTTCAAGCAACAAGCGCAGACCGGTTGTGTGATGGTCAACCTACCAACAGCAGGCACGGATTACCACGTACCGTTTGGTGGTCGTAAAGAGTCTAGCTTCGGTCCTCGTGAGCAAGGTCAATACGCGAAAGAGTTCTACACAGTGGTTAAGACGGCTTACCAACGTCCTTACTAATCCACTTTCTAAATAAGAATTGGATAGCTGAATTAACTTCCTAGCTATCCAGCTATCGAATTGGCCTGATTCACAGAGTCAGGCCAACATTCAAACCAAAACAGCCAACGAACTTAGACAAGTGATTTAACCCATTTTTGAAAACATGTTACTTGAGCGTGTTTTCAAAACCGAGCTAGAACACTGAGCTTTCAATAGGAGTGGTTATGTACCAGCAACGGATTGTTATAGATGGATTGCAATACTGCAATTGGAACAGAGAATATTTCCAAACACTAAAGGCGAGCGGCATTACAGCAGTTCACGCTACCGCGGTTTACCACGAGACTGCTCGTGAAACCTTATCTCGCTTTGCAGAATGGAACTTAAGATTCGAGCAGAACGCAGACCTTATCATGCCGATTCACTCAATGGCTGATGTCGAGACTGCAAAAGAGACTGGCAAAGTCGGCATTTTACTTGGTGCTCAAAACTGTTCTCCAATCGACGATGAGATCGGTCTTATCGAAGTGATGCGTAAGCAAGGCCTTTTGATCATGCAACTGACGTACAACAACCAGAGCTTATTGGCGACGGGTTGCTACGAGAAGAACGACACAGGTATTACTCGCTTTGGTAAACAAGCCATCGAAGAGATGAACCGAGTGGGCATGATCATCGATATGTCTCACAGTGCCGAGCGCTCAACACTTGAAGCAATCGACTTGTCTTCTCGTCCTATTTGTATCAGCCATGCGAACCCAACGTTTGCTCATGATGCACTACGAAATAAATCAAACGATGTGATTAAAGCTCTAACCGCACGCGGCGGCTTAATCGGATTCAGCTTGTACCCATTCCACTTACCAAATGGCAGTCAATGTACGTTGGAAGATTTCTGCCAGATGGTAGCGACTACGGCTGACATGGTCGGCGTAGAGCACCTCGGTATTGGCAGTGACCTATGCTTAAACCAACCTCAAGCCGTTCTTGAATGGATGAGAAATGGTCGTTGGTCTAAAGCAATGGACTACGGCGAAGGCTCTGCGAACAACTCAGGTTGGCCAGATGCGTTGCCTTGGTTCTGTGGTAGTGCGGGTATGGAAAACATATATAACGGATTGATGCGTCATGGTTTCAGCGAGTCTGAAGCTGGGCAAGTCTTGGGAGAAAACTGGTTTAACTTCTTGAAAGATGGCCTAGAGCCTCAAACCAAGGGTTAACGGTTTCTCGCGAGCCATCATCGAATTAGCAGCCTTCTAACAAACGTTCAATAAGCAAGTGCTGCTTAAACCAATTTCACTATTCAAAAGGAACAACGGTCTATTTCGCAACGCGGTAACCCAAACATGGATTAGCCTGCCCAACACAAAAAACAATAGGGCAGGTGTTAAATACACCCTTGTAGTCATCATTCAAATGACAGCTGCAAAGAAACCTCTGGAGTCAGAGTATGTCTGATTTAACCAATAGCGTGAAATCTTCAAGCTTAAATGCGGGTCAAGCACACACAACAATTAATGCAAAAAGCAACACAAACGAGTCTGAGTCTACGTCAGACAAATTAGGCCTATCCAACCCAGCACTTTGGTACAGCGGCGGTTTTATCGCTCTGTTCGTGGCACTTGCTCTATTTGATGGCGAGCTGTTATCAAGCCTAGTAAATACGGGCTTTGCATGGTCTGTAAAAGTATTCGGTCCTTACTGGCAAATGCTTCTTCTTCTGACTTTTCTTATTGGTCTTGGCCTGGCGGCAGGGCGAACAGGCAAGGTTATCCTAGGCGGCATCGCTAAACCTGAAATGGACGGCTTCCGTTGGATGGCGATCATCTTCTGTACGCTACTGGCAGGTGGCGGTGTATTTTGGGCAGCAGCAGAGCCTATCGCTCACTACGTTAGCCCACCACCATTGTACGGCGCACAAGAAAACGCACAGCAAGGCGCGGTGAATGCTTTATCGCAATCCTTCATGCACTGGGGTTTTCTAGCATGGGCCATTGTCGGTAGCTTAACGTCTATTGTGGTGATGCACCTTCACTACGACAAAGGCTTACCGCTTAAACCTCGTATTTTGCTTTACCCAGTTTTAGGCGAGCGAGCATTGAAAGGTCACACCGGCGCATTGATTGATGCATGTTGTATTGTCGCAGTAGCGGCGGGCACCATTGGTCCTATCGGCTTCTTAGGCTTGCAAGTGAGCTACGCACTGAACGCACTGTTTGATATTCCTGATGGCTTCACGACGCAGCTTATCATCATCCTGTTCGCTATCGTTCTATACACATTGTCGGCATTAAGTGGTCTTAACCGCGGAATGCAAATGCTAAGCCGTTACAACGTAATTTTAGCAATGTCATTGATGGTCTACATTCTGATCTTCGGCCCAACAAACTTCATTTTCAATGGCTACATCCAAGGTGTAGGCAGCATGATAGACAACTTCATCCCAATGGCAACATACCGTGGTGACGAAGGTTGGTTGAGCTGGTGGACAGTATTCTTCTGGGGTTGGTTCTTAGGTTACGGCCCAATGATGGCAATCTTCATCGCACGTATTTCACGCGGTCGTAGTATTCGCCAATTGGTATCAACCATCAGTCTTATTGCACCGTTCGTAACATGTTTCTGGTTCACCATTGTTGGCGGTTCTGGCCTTGCGTTTGAAATTGCAGACCCAGGCAGCGTAAGTAAAGCGTTCGAAGGCTTTAATTTACCTGGCGCGCTACTGGCAGTAACTCAGCAACTACCAATGCCAATGCTTATCTCTATTCTGTTCTTGATCTTGACGACGATCTTCATCGTAACGACAGGTGACTCAATGACTTACACCATCAGTGTGGTAGTCAGCGGTGAGACAGAGCCTAACGCAATTATTCGTACTTTCTGGGGTGTGATGATGGGGGTAACAGCATTGATTCTGATTTCCCTAGGTTCCGGCGGTATTTCAGCGCTGCAATCATTCATAGTTATCACAGCGGTACCGGTGTCCTTAATCTTGCTGCCATCACTTTGGAATGCGCCTCAAATCGCAATCAAGATGGCGAAAGATCAAGGCTTATAAAACATCAATGCCGGTATAAAGAAGAAA
The DNA here is from genome assembly GCF_041471665.1 of Vibrio sp. 10N.261.51.F11. Taxonomy (NCBI): domain Bacteria; kingdom Pseudomonadati; phylum Pseudomonadota; class Gammaproteobacteria; order Vibrionales; family Vibrionaceae; genus Vibrio; species Vibrio sp. 10N.261.51.F11. The sequence continues at coordinate 39,308 of NZ_JBFROW010000058.1, forward strand.
ATGTAGAGATAAAGCTCTCTAAAAACTGAAGATAAACAAGGTGTGAGCCTTTGAAAGAAGGCTGATACAAGATTCCGGAAGGAAGATAAAAACCGTACTGGTGAAGATACACCGGGCGGCACGTATTTAGGTCAATCGATCTAGTCAGGACAAATAATAAGTGGCGAGTTCGCTTGCCTCGATAATATCAATAACGATTAAAAACGTGAAAGCTAACCAACATACTGTCGCTATATATGCTTCAAAAGACAGCAACGATCGGTTCTGAATGGCTAGCAAAATCCTATAACTATTAAGGTGGTGAGCAAAATGGATGCACATCGTTCTACCTACACTGAATCAGCACTACGTGACGCAACGGTCGTCATGGCACCGGAAAGACTGGGTGCTATGCACCAAACACGCATCAGCTTCGTAAGAACTCTGATTCGTAAAATGGCGCAACAGCAATGGAAAGTGACTAAGCATGAGTGGCAACTAGACGCTCGAGGTTTTGGTCATGTTATCTATAAGCTAGAGACGCCAAATCATGTTTATCATTTGGTTGTTTTCTGCGATGAGATTGCAGACGACGAACGAAATGACCGTGTAATTGCTGAAAAGTGGGACGTAACGTTTGCTCTGGTTCTTGGTGATGTTGATGTCACCCTACTTGAGAGACTTCGTGCGAATGTACCGCTACAAGAAGCAGGCCGTAACCCTAACAATGTGCTTGTTTTAGCGCGTGCCAACAAAAGTGTACGAGTGTTTGAACATATTGTTAGTCACTTGGCTAAAGGTGTTCAACCAACGCCAAAAGAGCTAGCGGAAGTTGGCTACATCCTACGAACCACAGCGGTTTATGGTAATGGTAAGTTTGGTATTGCTGACTTTAAAATCTTGGAAAAGAATCCAGATTTTAATCAATCGTTCAGTGCTCAAATGTGTGCTGTTTATATGCTGCGTGAGTTCAGCCTAGATTGGGTTCATTACCTAGCGGAGCAACAAGGCGGTGAACAAGCGATTACCTTGCACAGAGGCTTACAACGCTACCTAGGTGTGGGTAATGCCACAGGTTTAGGTATGGCGCCATATCTGATTAACCACCCAAGTATTGTCGATCAATGGATGACAACCCGTGAGCATGCATTAGCTGACGTGTTAGCTAATCACACGGATACGGCATTGATTGAGCCCCTACGTACATTAGTTAAAAAAGCGATTTGTCATTTAGAACAAGTTGTTACCATCAATGAAAATCAGCAAGAGTTGAACAAAACCGCTGTTGATGAGTTGAAACACGCAGAACAGTCACTAGAAGCTTCTGTAAACCATTGCGATACATGGGCGCAGTTAGTTGAACAATCTAAGCACATGAGTATGGAAGCCCAAGAAATCCTTATCTCATGCTTGATGGAATTGTACCCAGAATTAGTGGACGCCCATCAAGAGCAAATGAATTGTAGCGAAACACTCTCGCTTCCTAGTGGCAAAAAGATCCAAGACCTATTGGTTGTGTTAGAAGAAAAGTACCGTTGGGCGATCACGACTGACTTTACGAAAGCAGAAAATAACTACTGGTTCTGGTATCGCTCTCAGGACAAAGAAGAGCCAAGGCTCGGTGTTCGAGGCGAGGAACTCGGCGAAGAGCGCGAACTGCCGTTGGATATCGGCCGTCAAGCTTACCGTCTGTACCATGCTTTATTGCAATTCGCGCCAGAGCTTTCATTGGCTGAATTCCTTGTTAAACAACCGCAGCATCGTGCCATTGCGCGCCGTGTGTGGACGTTAGGTAACAAGGCGATGGGCGACATTCAAATGAACGTGCTGCACCAAGACTCGCCACCAATGCATTTGCTGCGTTGTAAGCTAGCGATGTTTGGAGCGACTAAGTTTGATCCTCGCTCAGACCGTTGGGTACGAGTGACGTTTTTCCAAGGTGCACCGTTGCTTGATGAAATTCATCAGGACGAATGGGTGTTCCCAATCTTACCAAGTGAAGCGGAGATCGCTGACTCAAATAAAGTTCCTACACATATCAACGCTCAACATGGAGGTAAATCGTTATGATCGTTTCTCACAATGAACTGGTAGCGGCCGTTAATAAAGCCTTTCTGGGTATGCGTCGTACATGTGGTGAAGCCGATGTGATAGCGAACATGGTGGCAGATTTACAAATGGTTGGCTTGGATGGTGTTCGTCATTTTAACAATGCGAGCAACTTTATGGGGCTAGAAGACGATTGCCCTGTAGACATCCAAGTGACAAGCGACAACACAGTTGAAGTGGACCTGCACAAGGCGAGCTTAGCGTGTCATCTTCCTGTGGTGATGGATTACGCCATTGAAAAAATGGTCGGTAAAAAGACGCTGAAAATCGAGCTAAACAACTGTCATAACCGTTGGTTAGCGTACAGTGAGCTTGTAAAACTGGCAGCGAAAGGCATCGCATGTACCGCACGTTGGGATAATGGCTCAAATCCTAAGAGCACCTTGTATGTGCTTAACCGTGGTTGCGTTGCACCAGAACTGTTTTTATCAGATTTGCCTCTGGCATCGGACGATCATATCCACAATATGACCATCGAGCTTTCCGTCCAGGATTTCGATATCGAACGTTTGTCAGATGGCTACCAAACACACATTGAATCGGAAGCGCTTTTTAAAACTCAAGAGAAGGCGTGGAACGAGGGCATTGAAGTTGACGATGGAGAGTGGGGCGCGTTGAAAGAAACGGCGACGGCTATCCTTGTTGAAAACAGCCAACGTTCAATTCAAGGTGCAGGTGAGCTCGAGGCTTCTTAGTTTTGTTTTATAGAGCTATAAGTTACAGAAGCTCAGTTTATAGATCTTTGGCTTATAGAAACTAAACCTATAAAGCCTGAGCTTGTTCAACCTAAAAACCTCATTTACAACAGATAAAACCAAAGAGCTTAACGTATCCTCACCTCGTTAAGCTCTTTTTATTTGTGTCCCACTTTTGTTCTTCTTCTCAATAGATCACATCTTAAACTCTCTGTTTTGACACAAGTTGTTACGCGTATAAAGCTAATTTGGCGATTTAATGAAGTACCTTCACATTCAGGTTCAACAAACGGTTTCATTTACAAGCTAGTATGCGTATCTTGCTAACTACGGTGCCAAAGGGTGCCATTTTTATTCGTACCAATGACTTTAGAATCAGATAAAAAGGAATGAAGCGTGCAAGCTAACTTTATTGATGGAACCACCCTGTACCGTCAGCACTCTTTCGAGTTGCCACTTGATTATCAAGCCAAAGATGGACAACAGATCCAAGTCTTCGCACGTGAGCTGGTTGATCTCGCTAAAGATGAGCAAGAGCTGCCGTGGTTGATCTACTTTCAAGGCGGCCCAGGTTTTCCTTCTCCACGGGTGAGTGGTCAATCGGGTTGGCTAAAGCGTGCATTACAAAACTACCGTGTTCTGCTTCTAGACCAACGTGGTACTGGCAACAGCACGGTTATCAGCCATGAAACTTTGGCGCATTTGTCTCCAGAACAACAAGTCGAATACTTTACGCATTTCAGAGCGGACAACATCGTTCGTGATGCGGAAGCGATTCGTGAGAAGTTTGGTATTAAGCAATGGTCGACGATTGGTCAAAGCTTTGGTGGTTTCTGTACTCTGAGCTATTTGTCACTGTTCCCACAGAGCTTACAACGTTGCTACGTGACGGGCGGTATTCCTTCTATTGAACGCGAAGCGGACGATGTTTATCGCGCGACTTATAAGCGTGTTGAAGACAAAAACAGAGCTTTCTTTGCTCAGTTCCCACAAGCACAAGCGATGTGTCGCGAGATCTCTGATTACCTGCTGAACAACGACGTGAGACTGCCAAACGGACAGGTGTTCACGGTTGAGCAATTTCAACTTATTGGCATTAACCTTGGTGGCGGTGAAGCGAACCTTCCTATGTACTTCACTCTGGAAAGTGCCTTTGTTGAAGTGAACGGTAACAGACAGCTGAGCTACAGCTTCCTAAATCAAATGCAGCAAGAGCAGGGATATTTAACTAACCCAATTTACGCAATTCTGCATGAATCGATTTACTGTCAAGGTACAGCGTCTAACTGGTCTGCACATCGTGTTCGTGAGCAGTACCCACACTTCAACTACCAATCGGGCAGTGAGTTCTGGTTTACTGGTGAAATGGTGTACCCATGGATGTTCGACCAACTTGAAACGCTGAAGCCACTGCGTGAAGCCGCGAACATGTTGGCTGAAAAGTCGGACTGGGGCACTTTGTACAACGCAGAGCAGTTGAGCAAGAATACAGTGCCAATGGCGTGTGCCGTTTACGCCGATGACATGTACGTTGAGTTGGATTACAGCCGTGAAACATTGGCGAACATTCCTAACTCGAAAGCGTGGATCACCAATGAATATGAACACAATGGCTTGCGAGTAGACGGCGAAAGGATTGTCGATAAATTGATGACGATGGTTGAAGCGTTAGAAAATCTGCCAAAGTAATCAAGCTATTTGCACTAGAAACAAGATGCGTTAGAAGCTTTTTACTTTAGAAACTATCTACGTTAGAAATACGATACGCCAGAAACAAGAAAACGCTGCACCCATGCAGCGTTTTTTTATGTCATCGAACTATTCGATTTAAGGAACTAGGAGGGGTAGCCCTTGAAGCCATTAAGGTTGGATGACGATATCTTGATTTTCAGTGGTCGATAAGCTAGCGCGGTTCTGTTCGATAAGTTGAGCCGCATAAGAGGGAGTCACAGCTTGAATTTCGCCTTTTGAACGAATCGTTAATGCTTCCCACGCATGATCACGGTATTTGCCTGTTTGTGTATATTCAATAAGTACTCTCATGATTCTTCCATCCGATGTGTGGTTAACGTGCTACTAACATTAGCGCCATTATTGTGGTTACACACCTGTTAAAAATGGAACATAAGATTAACCAAATGAGAATACGTGTAACTTGAAAAACAGACCTAACTGCACTTATCTTCTTAACCGCGTTTATCGCAACTAACCGTATTTATCGCAACTAACAGCATTTATCGTAACCAACCTTACTTATCGTAAATAGCGTCCATAAAAAAACGCTGCACAATGGCAGCGTTAAAGTTGAGATAGGTTGAAGATTGCTTAGCTGTTTTCTAAGCCAACAATCTTGCGTGCAGACATCACTGCACTATCCAAATCGGTCAATCTACCAGCACTTGCTGGACCAAGAACTGATGAATACAAAGCCAACTGCTTCTCAAATGATAAATCTAATTGGTTATATAGATTTTGGCGGATTTGAGCGTGTTGCTGAGGCTTTGCGCTCGACAGGCCTTCCAACGTATCGTAGATGAGTGTAGTTGTATCCATAACTGTCCTTAGTACATCTTTAGAAAATTTTGCATATTATGCACTTGGTGTCATCTTTGTTCTGCGAGATTGATCGCATTATGTGCAGCTCTGCTTAATTGTGTAATCAGTTAGTTATAATTGTGTTGTACGGCAAAGTATCGAAAACTTGGGTTTGGGCAAAAGAAAAGGAGACACAGTGGTAATGCCGTTCACTTAAG
>NZ_JBFROW010000059.1:0-30948 GCF_041471665.1 Vibrio sp. 10N.261.51.F11
GCCATGCTCGGCGCACAACAGCAAAGGGAAGCCAATGGCTTCCCTTTTTTATTGCCGTGAATGATTAGAAAACAAGCAACAAAACAAAATTATGAAAATTAAGGGTTTACAAGATCCTCCACCCCTTATATTATTCACGCCACTGGAGGGATGGCTGAGTGGTCGAAAGCACCGGTCTTGAAAACCGGCAACCGTTAATAGCGGTTCTAGGGTTCAAATCCCTATCCCTCCACCACTTTAAAGAAAGCCGCTGAGAAATCAGCGGCTTTTTTGCATCTGAAGCTTTTTAAAATATAAAGCTCATCTAACAAAACTCTCTACAGTCCCAGTTTCAAACCCATTCACTTTATACCTAGTTTTAAATTCCGATCTCACCGTTCTAAACTAAAAGTTCATGCGCCTAAGCCACTCCCCTCATAGCTTTACCTGCAAGCCAATTAGATACTTTCTTTTTTAATAGCACAGAAACACTTCACGTATAACAAAAGTTGGGAATACTTGGCTTATTGAATATTAGATTTTGTCGGCTTCTTAATAAACCGAACAATAAATAATCATTCAGAACAAAAATACCAAAAAGCGTTCATAAAAAAAGCAGTCAGTTAATAAGGGTATTTACAAGCGAAAGCCACCCTTATATTATACGCGCCATTGGAGGGATGGCTGAGTGGTCGAAAGCACCGGTCTTGAAAACCGGCAACCGTTAATAGCGGTTCTAGGGTTCAAATCCCTATCCCTCCACCACTTTAAAGAAAGCCGCTGAGAAATCAGCGGCTTTTTTGTATCTGGCGTTTGCGTAAAGAACTTACGTATTTTCCACTACGCCACCTTTCGGCTCACTTCAAAACGCCCAATCAATTGGTCTAAACGGCTCAATGCATTGCCCATCAAGGACACTCGACGTGCGAGTTGCTTAGTAGACAGTTGTAAGTCAGATATTGAACGTTGGGCTTTATCTGCCGTTTGTCCATTTTTCTGACTGTTTTCATCTAAGTTAGACATCGTGGTAAAGAGGTCACTCACCGCTGATTGAATTTGCTCACTGCGAGCATTTGAGTCGACTGTTAAGTTTCCTTTACTCACATTCTCGACACCTCGCTCCATGGACTCAACAGCACTGCGAGACTTACTATGCAGCTCTTTCATTAGGTCACTAATATGGTTAGCAGCTTGTGAAGTTCGGTCAGCCAGAGTTCTTACTTCAGAAGCGACGACAGAGAACCCTCTCCCGTGTTCACCTGCTCTTGCCGACTCAATGGCCGCATTCAAGGCCAAAAGGTTAGTCTGCGCGGTAATGTCAGTAATGATATCTATAATGTCAGACACCTTAGTCATTTCATTATTCACCTCATTCACGCTATGCGCCGAGCTTTCTACGATATTGCGAACAATCTCCATGCCTTCGACGGACTGATTGTACTCCTTCTCTGCGCTCAGGACGGCTTGTTTCATCACCGTGTCCATTTGCGTTGCTGAGACACTCGCATGAGTAATTTCGCTCTGTTGATACTGACTCAAATGAAGCATATTGCTTAACGCTTGTGATGCATCATCACTGGTTTGCTTCATCACGACACTGCGACGAAACATCGATTCCGAAACCTCTCTAACTTCGTGACTCGCATGGATCAACTCACTCACCGTGTTATCTAAATTGTCGATAAAACTGTTAGTCCAGCGCCCTAAGTTGCCAAGTTCATTATGACTGAATGTGGTGGGATCAAGTCTCCGACTTAAGTTGCCATCACCTTCGGCTAAGGTCTGCATTACCCCGGTCATTTCATGAATCTTCTTCGCTAGTGGTTTGGCGCTAACTAAACGGAATAAGCCCAATGAAAGCAACGCGCAAGCGAACATAATGCCACTCTGCATAAAAGGTGTGAGTGTATAAAGGTTGGCAAACAGTAATGGAACAAATAGAGGCAGTAGCATGCAGCTGATAAAGTGCTTAGATAAGGTATAACTTAGACTTCGGTCTCTGTAGACCTCTTCTAAATCGGACTCACACATCATGCCAAAGGTATCTGGTGAACCATCCAATTGAAAAGTGATACCTTTGCCAATAACGGGTATGTGGCGATAGTCAGAATACCCCGGATAACCAATAAACAAGTTATTGCCATTTTTAATGGTTTCTCTTACGCCTGGGTGAAGCTGATTAGTGGCTGGGTCTGTAAAGCGAATCTCAAATTCGGTGTGGTGCTGGATCTTAACCGTTCCCCAATCAGTATGAATCCCTTGCTTTAAGTTCTCGCCGTGTGAAAAGGTATTATCTTCAAAGCGAGAACGAGAGAGCGCAACACCCGGCTGAGTATGAGGATCATGAATGGAGTCGACCATAAAGATATAGTTATCACCCGACTCGCTATAAATATGCCCCGCTTCTCTTTGAATAATGTCACCAATAACATCATTTGGAACACGACCACATAGGAATTGCGGCGCCCCTTCATCCCGAGAAAAGGGGACATAAAACATCAGCGTTACTTGGTCATGAAACGATGAACTCGAAGCCCCTACGTTCAACGTGCGCTGATCCATATACGGCCCATGCAGATAACGCTTTGAAGCCCCTTCAACTAAAGCCTTCTTGTCTCCAAGGTTAACCCCTACATGCTCATGATAACTCGATGCTTGTGCTATCCCCTTAGCATCGACGATCGCCAACTCAGAAAAATCCGTACTGCGTTTAAGAAGGCTAGATAACGTCCCCTGTGCTTGCTCTTCCGTTCGACTTGCCAAATAAACAGCAGAGTCTTCTAAAAAGTCCCATTGATTCTTGACCCAGTTATGCAGAAGTTGAACTCGCGTGTGAGCAATACTTTCAAAAGCTTGTTCAAGCTCCTCCGTCCTACTTCGATTGAGGAAACAAGCTCTGCGCATAGCCAGTTTTCCTGTTGCGCCAAACCAATTAAGCCAACTACGTTCCTTGTCCGTCAGGTTCATTTTTATCCCTTGTGTTTTTATAGACACATGGGTCAAGCAATTTACAGACCACAATTAACCACACAAATACGTAACTAATTAATAAAAAAGTACTTTATATGAGTCACAATGGTGCAAGCGTGTCTTTTATGGTGCAAAAGGCGCTTATTTCACACCATCATTTCAATGAACTATCAGCCGCTAATTTGAGAGGTTAACCGTGAACATGATAGGCCGCTTTTAACAGCTGCATGTGAATCGGCACCAGATCTTGGTGTTTAGTGCGGTACCCGCCACCGACTACGCAAGCCATCGGAATAGACTCTGATTTCGCTAATTCAATCATGAAACAGTCGCGCTCAAATATCCCTTGTGTCGAGACATTCAAATAACCCAGTTCATCGTCTTGATGAATATCTATCCCCGCATCATAAATAATCAGATCAGGTTGATGGTGAGCAATCGCTAACTTAGTGACTTGTTCAAAACAACGTAGGAACTCTTCATCTTCTGTTTCACGACTTAATGGCACATCTAAATCGGATAGCGGCTTTCGTGCAGGGAAGTTTTTATCGCAGTGGAACGACAGAGTAATAATGTCGTCGTTGTCTTGGCAAAGAGTTGCTGTGCCATCACCATGATGAACGTCGCTATCAACGATCAGCACTTTATCGATATGTTCAAAGGTCAGCGCGTGTTTTGCCGCTAAAACCAAATCGTTCAACAAACAAAAGCCACTGCCAAAATCATGATGCGCATGATGATAACCACCACTCAAATGAATCGCTAAACCAGTCTCTATTGCCATTTCAGCGGCCAAGCAGGTTCCACCACTTGAGTAGAGTGTTCTTTCGATAAGTTGCTCGCTCCACGGGAAACCGATACGTCTCATCTTTGCTGCAGGTAACTTACCAGACACGAGCAAATCAACATATTCGCTATCATGTACCTGTTTTACTTGCTCAACCGAAACCGGCGTTGGTTGGCACACTTCAAACTTGCACTTCCATCGAGGTTCGCTATTCATCAGCGCCTCAACAGCACTATGCAACAACTGATATTTGTTGATTGGGTAGCGATGACCTTCTGGTAAAGGTAACTGTGAATAGATTGGGTGGTAAATTAAAGGAATCATAATCAGGCTAATTGCGTATCTTTCTCAAAATCATAACAGCCTCAAACTTGGCGACAACCTTAATTAATGATAATGGTCATCATTGTTATTAATTATAAAGTAGAGACCATAATGAAAAACGTAATACTCATCTTTGGGGTGATCTGCGGCTCAGCGGCAGCAGTAATGATTTTTGTAGGAATGCTAATGGCCAGTTGGTGGAGCGTTGATTTTCTCGTGTTAAGCCATCAAACTTAACTAATTGAACTGAAAAGGAATCACCATGAGCGTTATTTTTATTACTGGAGCGAACCGCGGCATTGGCTTAAGCCTGACTCGACAATACTTGGAAAGTAATCACAAGGTGTACGCGACTTATCGTGATGACAATTCAGCAAAAGAACTGCTCTCACTCGCAGACCACAACACCAACCTTACCTGTATTCAATTAGAGATAACCGATTACCAAGCAGTAAGCCAACTCCCTTCGCAAATAAAGTCGATTGATATCTTGATCAACAACGCTGGCTACTATGGCCCTAAAGGCTACGGGCTGGGTAATACCGATGTTGAAGAGTGGCGTCGTGTATTCGAAGTCAACACCATCGCTCCACTAAAGCTTGTCGAAACGCTATTGCCTTTACTCAAAGACAGCGATATCAAAAAGGTCGCTTGTTTATCCTCTAGAGTCGGCAGTATGTCAGAGAACACCTCAGGCGGCGGTTACATCTATCGCTCCTCTAAAGCCGCTCTAAACTCCGTGGTGAAGAGCCTAAGCAACGACTTAACCGATGATGGCTTTACAGTGTTAGCACTGCATCCAGGTTGGGTGCAGACTGAAATGGGTGGCCCTAATGCTCTGATCGACACCGACACTTCAGCTTCCGGCCTGATTGAAGTCATCGAGTCAGCGAATACCGAAGTGAGTGGTCACTTCTTCAATTTCGATGGCAACGAAATTGACTGGTAATCCACAGATGAATGCAGGGCATCTCTCAAACCTAGTTAAGCACTCAACGCTGTTTTGTCTAACAGTGATGCTAGCTGGCTGTTTCAGTGATGGCCCCGGCGACTTGTTCGACGACTATCAAACAAAGATAGCCAGAGTACAAGATGCTGACGAGATAATAGAGGAATGGGAATTTGAAAGCCTACCGAGAAAACGAGAACTGCTGCTTGACGTGCCCTCACTCTCTATCGGCCTCATCGACAGCTACCAGCTTCGTCAGTGTGGATTGTTCAATCTGATTGCAGAAAGAAATTCGGTTCTGGGCAAGGTCGCGGATGAGTTTCGTAATTACGATTATCAAGTCGCGCTACTTGAAGGCGTGGGCAAATGTTTATCCAGTAATGAATTAGACCCAGAGATCGTAGAATTACTAAGAGAAATTGAGCAACAGAAACTCGCACAGTTTCCACTGCATCAATGGAATCTCATCTATGCCAGCGATGCTATGCAGTCACAAATGCGGGGTAGTCAGTGGTTACGCGCTGATATAGGCGATCAGGTACGACAAACCAGTGATGCGTTAGAACACATCAATCAAGCGTTAAACACATCGCTCGTTTCCGGCAAAACCACTGAGGTTCAAGAAGTATTAGAGAAGAGTTCGACCCTTGGGGATTTATACTACTCGCTCGCTCGGGCGTCAGTTGAGCTTGATACCATCACCAAACAGCTGACAACTTTTGATGACAAGATCATCTGTGGTAAACAACGAGACACCACTAAGTTCCGCTATCTCAACAATGTGTTCGAGCAACAATACATAGGTAAGGTTCAGCCTTACATGGCGCAACTGGATGGCTACTATCAGCACATAGCCCCGCAACTAGGAATGTTTGACGCGCAACCTGAACTGCACATTTATTACTTTCCCATCCAAGATGCACATCAAGCCTTTCGATCATCCACTCGTCGCCATGTTGACTATTGGCAGCAACTGTTTAAACGTTGTGGCCGTAAAGTCGGTCGCTAATCCTAACCTCAATAAGTCTTAGCTTTTAGTGCTCTTTTTAGCGGAAGTACCTTTCTTAGCATACGTACCTGTCTTGGCGTAAGACTTCTTCGCCCCACCGCCTTTACGGCGTTTGAAGGCAGGTCTCTCGACTTTAGGAAGGTGGCGGAGTGATTCAGGAACTTCTCCCGTTTTTACTTTACCCATTAAACCATCAATCTTGCTTTCTAACGCTTGCATGAAAGGCTGATACGCTTGATTTCGTTCTGCCATGCCTTGCAGCTGGTGCTCCCAATGTGCCGTCATGTCTGGGAAGGTAGAATCCTCAGGTAAGGCATGAATCAAGCCTCTGCCCGCAGGGCTACTGTGAATACTCTTACCTTGGCGCGTTAGCAGCTGCCTTTTGAATAGAGTATCTAGAATACCCGCACGGGTTGCTTCTGTGCCAAGGCCATCGGTTTCTTTCAAAATGGCTTTGAGATCTTTGTTCGCAACAAAACGCGCGATACCTGTCATCGCTTGAAGCAATGTCGCTTCCGTGAAGTGTTTTGGTGGCTCAGTTTTCTTATCACCAATCACGCCTTCACGGCACGTCAACACCGTACCTTTATCCAATGGAGGAACCGTATCCGTGCCATCCCCTTTTTCTTCGGTATCCGTTTTACCCATCAACACCTTCCAACCCGGGTTGATAAGCTGACGCCCTTTTGCGATGAACACGCCACCAGCGATATCAAAGACCAGCTTAGCATCAGCAAAAACCGCAGGTGGGTAAAACTGCATTAGATACTGACGAGCGATTTGCTGATAGATTTTCATCTCGTTGGCAGACAGGCCGTTCACCGATGACTTCTTCGGAGTAGGAATAATCGCGTGGTGAGCATCGACCTTACTGTCGTTCCATGCTTTTGATTTAAGAGAAAGGTCCGCACCTTGAGCGCCACTTTGCAGCTCTTTCGCATTGTTAGCGATAGCATCAACGATCGATTCTCGCTGCGAGTAGTGCTCTTTAGGTAGATAGCGGCTATCAGAACGTGGGTAAGTGATGAGTTTATGTTTCTCGTACAATGACTGACACGTATCTAACACCTGTTGAGCACTCATACCAAAACGCTTAGACGCATCAATCTGCAAGGCTGACAGCGAGTAAGGCAGTGGCGCAGCTTGTTTACTTTGCTTTTGCTCTGATTCCGTCACCGTCGCGGGTTGATTCGCAATTCGGTTAGCCACATTCTCAACCAGCTTTCGATTGAGCACGCGCCCTTCTTCATCTTGCCATGGTTTACATGCTTCGCTTGGCTTCCAACGCGCACGAATATCAAAGCTCTGGCCGTGATTTTGATAAGGGATCAAAGCGTGCAAAGTGAAGTAATCTTTCGGAATAAAGTTTTCGATCTCTTCATCGCGCCTTACCACCAAACCAAGTACAGGCGTTTGTACTCGCCCGACCGACAACACACCTTGGTAGCCAGCCTTTTGACCGAGTAAGGTATAAGCACGAGTCATGTTCATGCCATACAGCCAATCGGCTCTAGAGCGCGCTAATGCGGAAATAGAAAGCGGAATAAAGTCACGGTTGCTGCGCATTTGAGAAAGTGCACGTTTTACGGCAGGTAAGTTCAAGTCGCTGATCAGTAGCCTGTCCATCGACTCTTTCTTAGCCTTAGAGACTTTGCAGTAATCAATCACTTCATCAACCAGCAACTGCCCTTCTCTATCCGGGTCTCCGGCGTGAACAATTTGAGTGGCGTCCTTCAATAGCTTTCGGATCACCGTGAGCTGTTTGCTTGAAGTCTTACGCGGTCTTAGCTGCCATTGCTCCGGCACGATAGGAAGATCGGCTAAATTCCACTTCTTATAACGGTCGTCATAAGCATCCGGCTCAACCTGCTCCAATAAGTGTCCAATACACCAAGTCACCACATCCCCATTGCCACATTTGATAAACCCTTGGTCTTTCTTTTGTGGATTAGGTAGTGCAGCGGCGATCGCGCGGCCGAGGCTTGGTTTTTCAGCAATAATAAGGCGAGACATGTTTTTCCAGGTGCTACAAACAATTAGAGCCACATTATCTAATGTGGCCCTAATAAATCAAGAAAAACTGGTTGTTTATACAGTTAGCATTCCACTATTCAAGCTTCAGCTTTCTTTATAAAAACTCAACGAACTTAGAGAAGTCGCGCTCTGGCACTTTCATTGGTGTACAGCCTGGAGTGCCTAAGTATAGGAAGCCAACAATTTCATCGTCGCCTTCTAGGCCAAATGCTTGGTGTACTTCTGGGTGGAACATCCATTTACCTGAGCGCCAAAAGCCTTGGAAACCTTGTGCGACTGCGGCCATTTGCATCGCCTGTGCAGCACAACCCGCAGACAGATGTTGTTCGATAGCAGGCACTTTCTCGTGCTCAGTTACTTTGGCAATCACAGTAATCACCATCGGAGCTCGGAACGGCGCTTTTTTTACTTTCTCGATAACCGCTTCTTCGCTGTCATCCGCTTCAGCGGCGCGCACCAAGATGTCTGAAAGCTTTTGTAGGCCTGAACCTTGCGCGATAACAAAGCGCCATGGTGTTAGTGCACCGTGGTCTGGAGCACGCAGCCCTGCTTTGATGATGTTTTCTAACGCCACACCTTCAGGTGCCGGATCAGAGAGTTTTGCGATTGAGCGTCTGTTGAGCAATAGATCCAAAGCATCCATTTGAAGTCCTTACTATTTCTTTATTATTTGTATACTTGAACTTTAGCACAGAATACAAACGATAATAAATCTCAACGGCTGTCCATTTAGGCTAGATTAGAAACAATAAAGGCTCCTAAATCTATGACTTAGGAGCCTTGTTCAAAATCTAACTCAGCAAATTAAGTAACAATATCTACTGATAAGATTACAGTTTGATAGCTGATTCTATAACTTAATCGCTAGCTCAACACCTTGACGAATTGCGCGTACTGCATCCAATTCACCCGCGTAATCGGCGCCGCCTATCACATGCAGTTTGCCACCAAACTCTTGCCACATGTCTTCGAATGGACGAACTGACACCTGACCTGCACATACGATAACCGAGTCAGCATCCAGCACCTGCTCTTTCTTACCAACGCTGATATGCAGACCTTGGTCATCAATCTTGTTGTAGCTCACGCCACCCAGTAGATTAACACCGCGTTTTTCTAGTGTGCGTTTGTGAATCCAGCCTGTAGTTTTGCCCGGACCTTTACCAACACGACCCGCTTTACGCTGCATCACCCACACCGTTTTATCGCTGAATGAATCAGGGTAAGGGTAAAGTCCGCCTGGGTGTTCCATATTCTTATCGATGCCCCACTCATGCAGCCAATCGTCTAGGCTGTGTGAAGTCGGTTCTGTCAGCATGGTTGCCACATCGACACCAATACCACCAGCACCAACAATCGCGACCTTTTCGCCTACTGGTGTCTTTTCACGAATCAAGGTTTGGTAATCGACCACGTTTTCTTGGTCAATGCCCTCAATATCGAGCTTTCTTGGCTCTACGCCAGCCGCCATCACGACTTCATCGTACTTCAACAACATCTCAAACGTTGCCTCAGTATCCAGTTTCAGGTTCACGCCTGATGCGTCGATTTGGTTAGCAAAGTAGCGAATCGTTTCTCTGAATTCTTCTTTACCCGGAATCTGCATTGCCAATCTAAACTGACCGCCGATACGGTCATTTTTCTCAATCAAGTCAACCTTATGCCCACGCTGAGCTAAAGTCGTTGCACAGGCTAAACCGGCTGGGCCTGCGCCGACAACCGCAATGGTCTTAGTCGCTTGCGCTGGCTGAACAACAATTTCAGTCTCGTAACAAGCGCGTGGGTTCACCAAACAGCTCGCACGTTTACCTTTAAACACGTTATCAAGGCAAGCTTGGTTACAACCGATACAGGTATTGATGAACTGAGCTTGGTCTTGAGCTGCTTTATTAACAAAATCCGGGTCTGCCAAGAATGGACGCGCCATAGACACCATATCAGCCTGCCCAGAGCTAAGAATACGTTCGGCCTCTTCTGGCGTATTAATTCGGTTACATGTCACCACTGGGATCGACACGTATGGTTTCACTTTTTCCGTCACCCAAGAGAATGCGCCTCGTGGTACTTGCGTCGCGATAGTCGGAACACGTGCTTCATGCCAACCGATACCGGTATTGATAATGGTAACGCCGGCTTCTTCCAGCTTTTGAGCCAGAAGAACAACATCTTCAAACGTGCTGCCTTGTTCAACCAAATCAAGCATCGACAATCGGAAAATAATAATGAAATCTTTACCCACAGCTTCGCGAATCGATTTAACGATCTCTAGCGGGAAACGCATACGCTTCTCGTAAGAACCACCCCATTCGTCGTAACGCATGTTGGTACGCTTACAGATGAATTGGTTAATCAAGTAACCTTCAGAGCCCATGATCTCAATACCGTCATAGCCAGCAACCTGAGCTAGCTCTGCACTATTGGCAAAGGCACCGATGGTCTTTTTGATCTGACGAGGGCTCATCTCACTCGGTGCGAACTTAGCGATTGGCGCTTTAATACCCGAAGCACTTTGCGCGAATGGGTGCATGGCATAGCGGCCAGCATGCAGCAACTGAAGGGCAATCTTACCGCCATGCTTGTGCACGGCCTCGGTAACAACTTGGTGAGCTTTTGCATGCTTCACTTTACTGAATTCAGCACTAAATGGGGTTAATCTGCCACGTAAATTAGGAGAGAAACCACCGGTAACAATAAGGCCAACGCCTCCTTTTGCTCGCTCTTCATAAAACGCGGCGAGTTTGTGGAGACCTTCTTTATTTTCTTCTAAACCTGTATGCATTGATCCCATCAATACACGGTTACGTAACTGGGTAAATCCAAGATCGAGTGGTTCAAGTAAATGTGGGTACATGGCAGACATCACTTCTATTATTTTATCCTTGTGGTCTGACCACAGTATAGTTCAATTACCAAAAGTTCAAACAACCGTTTACATTTTTGTAACACCGATCATAATGCTGCACGTATTAATCGTTCAGAAGCCCTTAATTTGACTACACTTAATGAGAATATATATCGATTAACAATTCTTGGTGTAGTTTGAGCTTGGGAATTATCGTAGGATACTAAGCAGTTCATATTATTGAGATTAATGGTACTACGGCTTGTTAAAGCGACGTGATCTCACTGCGGAGACAGAATGAAAAAAATATTCAAATTTATAGGCATGTTCTTTAAAGGGATTTGGAAGCTCATTACGTTTGTACGTCTTGCGCTGGTTAACCTAGTCTTTTTACTCAGTATCGCCATCATCTACTTTGTGTACTTCCATTCAGATACGGCTCAACCGACGGTTCCTCAGGATTCGGCTTTAGTGCTTAATCTGTCTGGCCCTATTGTGGAACAAAGCCGCTATATCAATCCGATGGATTCGGTCACAGGTTCACTACTTGGCAAAGACCTTCCAAAAGAGAACATCCTGTTTGATATCGTTGAAACGATTCGCTACGCAAAAGACGATGACAAGGTTACTGGTATCGTTTTAGCTCTCAAAGAGCTGCCAGAAACCAACCTGACCAAGCTACGCTACATTGCTAAAGCATTGAATGAGTTCAAAGCAACAGGCAAACCGATTTATGCGGTGGGTGACTTTTACAACCAAAGCCAATACTACCTAGCCAGCTACGCAACTAAGGTCTTCCTATCACCAGATGGTGGGGTTCTTCTTAAAGGCTATAGCGCTTACTCGCTTTACTACAAAACGTTGTTAGAGAAACTAGACGTAAACACGCACGTGTTCCGTGTGGGCACTTATAAGTCAGCTATTGAGCCTTTCATTCGTGATGACATGTCAGACGCAGCGAAAGAGTCCGCTTCTCGTTGGTTAAGCCAACTATGGGGTGCGTACGTTGATGACGTCAGCAACAACCGTCAAATAGACGCTAAGACACTGAACCCAAGCATGGACACCTTCTTGAAAGAACTTGAGTCTGTGGACGGTGACATTGCAAAACTGGCCGAGAAACTTGGCTTAGTGGATGAGCTAGCGACACGCCAGCAAGTTCGACTAGAGCTTGCCGATGTTTTCGGCAGTGACGGCCAAGACAGCTACAACGCGTTTGGTTACTACGAATACCGTACAACCATGCTTCCAAACATGACTAGTGAATCACACGACGTTGCCGTGATTGTAGCGAGCGGCGCAATTATGGATGGCAAGCAACCACGTGGCACCGTTGGCGGCGATACCACAGCAGCCCTACTGCGCCAAGCACGTAACGACGATAAAGTGAAAGCGGTTGTACTTCGTGTCGATAGCCCAGGTGGCAGTGCCTTTGCTTCTGAAGTTATCCGTAATGAAATAGAAGCGATCAAGCAAGCGGGTAAACCGGTTGTTGTGTCGATGTCGAGCCTTGCTGCTTCGGGTGGTTACTGGATCTCGATGGGTGCGGATAAGATCCTAGCTCAGCCAACCACACTAACGGGTTCAATTGGTATCTTCAGTGTTATCACCACCTTCGAAAAAGGGTTGAACGATATTGGTGTTTACACTGATGGCGTTGGCACCTCACCTTTCTCAGGTCTTGGTATTACAACTGGACTTAGCGATGGCGCGAAAGACGCGTTCCAAATGGGCATTGAAAACGGATACCGCCGATTCATCAGCCTAGTTGGAGAAAATCGCGGTCTGGAAGTCGATGCTGTCGACAAGATTGCTCAAGGTCGAGTTTGGACAGGTCAAGATGCGATTCAGAAAGGCTTAGTCGATGAGATTGGTGATTTCGATGATGCGGTTGCAGCTGCGGCTTCACTTGCAGAGCTTGAAAGCTACAACATCTACTGGGTAGAAGAGCCACTTTCGGCCACTGAACAATTTATTCAAGAATTTATGAACCAAGTTCAGATGTCGATAGGCCTAGATATTCAATCGATGATACCAAGCAGTTTACAACCTGTTACTCAGCAGTTAGCTCAAGATAGCCAGCTGTTAGGCAGCTTTAACGACCCACAAGGCCGATACGCTTTCTGCTTAAATTGCCAAGTTCAATAAGTTGAGCCAATAACTCAATGACTAAGGGGTACCTCTGTGTGAGGTGCCTCTTTTTATTGCATGATAATTCGCTATAATCGCCCCCTTGTTCCCTACATCACACTAAGTATTAATCGCCATGGAAAGAAAACACATCTATATCGCGTACACCGGCGGCACAATTGGCATGCAGAAGTCTATTGACCACGGCTATGTTCCAGTCGCAGGTTTCATGGATAAGCAGCTAGCTGGCATGCCTGAATTCCATCGCCCAGAGATGCCTAAGTACACCATTCACGAATACTCTCCATTAATGGACTCTTCAGATATGACGCCACTTGATTGGCAGACTATCGCTGATGACATTCGCGCGAACTACGATAAGTACGATGGTTTCGTTATCCTGCATGGCACAGACACTATGGCTTACACTGCCTCTGCACTGTCTTTCATGCTTGAAAACCTCGGCAAACCTGTGATTGTTACGGGCTCTCAGATCCCACTAGCAGAGCTTCGTTCAGACGGACAAGCAAACCTGCTGAATGCGCTACACATTGCCGCAAACTACCCTATCAACGAAGTGACACTGTTCTTCAACAACAAGTTGATGCGTGGTAACCGCAGCACAAAATCACACGCAGATGGCTTCAATGCGTTTACGTCTCCAAACCTGAATCCATTGCTAGAAGCGGGTATCAATATCCAACTTAGCAATAACGTAAAGGTAAACGAACAACCTAAAGGTGCTTTCAAGGTTCATAACATTACTCCGCAACCTATCGGCGTAATCACAATGTACCCAGGCATCTCACACGAAGTTATCCGTAACACGCTATTACAACCTGTTAACGCGATGATTCTGCTTACTTTCGGTGTGGGTAACGCACCACAAAACCCAGAACTGCTTCAGCACCTGAAAGATGCCTCAGAGCGCGGTGTTATTGTGGTGAACCTAACTCAATGTTTGGCTGGTAAAGTCAACATGGGTGGTTACGCGACAGGTTGTGCACTAGCAGAAGCGGGCGTGGTGAGTGGTTACGATATGACACCAGAAGCGGCACTGGCGAAGTTGCATTATCTATTAAGCCAAAACCTAGGCTACGAAGAAGTGAAGGCTCAGATGCAACAAGTATTGCGCGGTGAGATGAGCTTATAACCTGTTCAAGGATTCACGTTAAAGCCAGTTATTCTATGAAAGTAACGGCGGCTTAACGTGAACTAAATCGTTTTATTGCTTATAAATAAAAGAGTTAAACTAAAAGGGGTGGCACATTGCCACCCCTTTGTTGTAATTTAAGCTTAATGATTCGGGTTAACCCTAACAATGTCTTCTTGATCTGACTTAAACTGTTTCTTTAGTTCAGACTTAGATTTAAAGCTAATCTCACCACCAGCTGCAATTGTCATATGTTGAGCTTCAGAGTTATGTTTAGATTGGTATAACATAACCGCTTGCATACACGAGTCGCGCTGTTCTTTTGAGAGCGCCGTACCTTCTGGCCATTTACCCGTTTCAACTGCGTAGGTTAAACGTTCGTAGACCTCGGGTGTCATTGCGCTAAGAAGTTGTTCTGCATCCATGGTAAAGCCTTAGTTTTAACAATTTTCACCAGAAAATAACCCGTAACAGAATTGAGTCAAGAACCTGACCAATAATAAGTGCATCTGATCACAAGTGAAGGAATATGAAAATTATGAAATGGTTGGCGATTAGCCTATTGCCTTTCACTCTGGTTGGGTGTCTTGAAGGGAACAAAAATACCGATCAACTGTGCCAAAGCAATCCGGGTCTTCAGTGTGAACAATTGAACATGAACGATGGGCAATGTCGTGTCGCACGTACCGACCTCATCTGGCATCGATTTGAAGTTCAGAAGCAACCCACCGAAATCAACAAAATTAAAGAATTCGAATTAGTCACTGCCTACAAAAAGTGCCTAGAGCTCGCGGCACAGATCGAAACGATCGATCAATCTAAGCTGCAAGAGCGTCGCTTTACCTCTTTAATGCACAGTATCGAAGAGTCTGAGCGCATTGTTGATGAGCTATCGAAATCTGATACACCGGAAACGCTTTACTTCTTGTGGTCGCAAACTGGGGACACCAATGCCAGACGCAGTTTCCTACAACTAGAAGGCTCTGAAGCGTTAAACACAGCTGAGATGCAATATGCCTTGGCAACCTTCTATACCACCCGCAATCATATAAAGACACTTAAGCTACTCAATAATGCGCTAACGCTTTCTAATGGCTCGGTAGCCAACACTGAAATCTTCAAGTCGATGGCCAGTATCAACCACAGCCTGGGACATATGGAAAAAGCGTACGTTTGGGCAATGGTTGCCAAAGACTTTGACGTGCCGATTGCTTCTGAAGCCGAGCTCACGGTGTTGTACCATTTCGACAAGGCAACCTATAAGCAGCTAAATAAAGACGCAGATAACATCGTCGAAGCGATTGAGGATGGAATTTACAGCCCTTCAATCGTCCCGAGTTACTGATCGCTTCATTTATAGTGTTCTTACTTAAGCTTCTTATTCACCTGCTTTCAAATAAAAACAGCTACCTTTTTGGTAGCTGTTTTTATTTGTACTAGAGTTAAATCTGAAATCTTGGGCGTTTCAGCATTCCTAAATCGACAAATGCGACCTGTAAGGATTAGACAATAGTTACAAGTTATTTCGTACTTTCGTCATTTTTGTTGAAAATTAACGACACTGAATTAACACAGAACCGTTCACCTGTGGTCTTCGGGCCATCTGGAAAAACGTGACCTAAATGGCTATCACAGGCGGTACAACGGATCTCTACACGCTTCATTCCGTGACTTAGATCTTCTATATAGCGTACTGCTTCATCATTCACTGGGGCATCAAAGCTTGGCCAACCACACCCAGAGTCATATTTGTTATCCGACAGAAACAAAGGGCTTTCACAGCATGTGCAGCTATAGACGCCAGTCTTATGGTTGTGCAGTAACTTGCCGCTATATGGGGCTTCAGTACCACGCTCACGACACACTGAAAATTCGTCGTCCGTTAGGCGCTCACGCCAGTATTCATCAGGCTTTATCATATTTCCTCCCTTTTGAATCACGTTAATATCTCTCCACATTCTCAGTTATTATATTTACTTTTTTCTATAAAGGCTTGCATATGAGTCGTTTTGTAGCACATACTTTCTCACCAGGAAACATTGTACATATACACTCATAAGTGAATCATCATTTAGGGGTATTTTACCCAACTGGAAGGGTACAGAGCCACTTGCAATGGTCAATTTTCAATCACTTACACCCAATTGTTAAGAAAAGCGTCGCTTTTTTTTGACATTAAACAAGTTAAGTCGGATTATCTATTGCAGATGTATACTGGATTCTGTAATTTTACTACCAGTTATCTTTAATCAGAAATTAAGTTGTGGAGCAACTACAATGACTATCAAAGTAGGTATTAACGGTTTTGGCCGTATCGGCCGTTTCGTATTCCGCGCAGCTCAAGAGCGTGCAGACATCGAAGTAGTAGGTATTAACGATCTAATCGACGTAGAGTACATGGCATACATGCTTAAGTACGACTCAACTCACGGCCGTTTCAACGGTACTGTTGAAGTTGAAGGCGGTAACCTAATCGTTAACGGTAAAACTGTACGTGTTACAGCTGAGCGTAACCCAGAAGACCTTAAGTGGGATGCTATCGACGTAGACGTAGTTGCTGAAGCAACTGGTCTTTTCCTAACTGACGAGACTGCACGTAAGCACATCACTGCTGGCGCTAAGAAAGTAGTTCTTACTGGTCCTTCTAAAGATGCAACTCCAATGTTCGTAATGGGCGTTAACCAAGCATCTTACGCTGGTCAAGACATCGTTTCTAACGCTTCTTGTACTACTAACTGTCTTGCACCTATCGCTAAAGTACTTAACGATAAGTGGGGCATTGAGTCTGGTCTTATGACTACAGTTCACGCTACTACAGCAACTCAAAAAACTGTAGATGGCCCTTCTGCTAAAGACTGGCGCGGTGGCCGTGGTGCTTCTCAAAACATCATCCCATCTTCAACTGGTGCTGCTAAAGCTGTAGGCGTTGTTCTTCCAGAACTAAACGGCCTTCTAACTGGTATGGCTTTCCGTGTACCAACTGCTAACGTATCTGTAGTTGACCTAACAGTTAACCTAAAAGAAGCTGCATCTTACGAAGAAATTTGTGCTGCAATGAAAGAAGCTTCTGAAGGCGAAATGGCTGGCGTTCTTGGTTACACTGAAGACCAAGTAGTATCACAAGATTTCATCGGTGAAGTTCAAACTTCAGTATTCGATGCTAAAGCTGGTGTTGCTCTAACTGACAAATTCGTTAAAGTTGTATCTTGGTACGACAACGAAATCGGTTACTCAAACAAAGTTCTAGACCTAATCGCTCACATCTCTAAGTAATTTCTTTTTAGAAATCGCTTTAGATAAGCATTAGCGAAGGCTGTTTTGAGCAGACTTTGAAAAAGGCGACCTTAGTGTCGCCTTTTTAATGCCTGCTATCTTTTAAACCGCGTCTGTCTAAGCTCATCAAGATAGCCCAAACGCAAAATTCAATTCTAATACTGACTCTGCTTGTTACTCATGAAAACACAAGCATCACTCTAGTCAGCATTTGAATTCAATTTCCTTAGAAGGATCATGTAATGGATTTATCTACTCTACCTGCACTGGCGGTACTTTCTGACAACGTCACTATCGTTGAACACGAAGGTGTAAAACTGGTTCGCGTTATCCACGATAAAGCAAACGCAGCGATTTCACTGTTTGGCGGCCATGTGGTGTCATTCCAACCGCAAGGTCAAGAAGACCTAATTTGGATGAGCCAACAAGCTAAGTTCGATGGTAAAACGGCTCTGCGTGGTGGTATTCCAGTATGTTGGCCTTGGTTTGGTCGCATTGCAGCACCAGCACATGGTTTTGCCCGTTCAAGTGAATGGCAATTGGTTGAACACCGTGAAAGCGAAGCTGGCGTGATTGTTAGCTTAGGTCTGAAGCCAAGCGAAGAGACGCTAGCAGTATGGCCTCATCAGTTTGATGCTCGCTTGAATGTTGAGATCGGCGAACAACTAAAAGTAACGCTGGACGTGAAGAACACTGATTCTCAGCCATGGACTTTCTCTGGTGCACTACACACTTACCTAAACGTTGGCGATATCCACAACACAACCACCACTGGTATGGGTGCTGAGTACATTGATAGCCTGCAAGGTGGCAAGATCTGCCAAGGTGGATCTGAACTGGTACTGACCGACACGATTGACCGCGTTTACACGCAACCAGAAGCGCAAATCTTTGTTGCTGACAAGAAGCTGGATCGCACGCTAACAGTTGAAAACCACGGTCATAACTCTGCAGTACTGTGGAACCCGTGGGCAGAAGGCGCTGCAAGTATGGGCGACATGCAAGACGACGGTTACCTAACCATGCTATGTGTTGAATCAACACTGCACGCACCAAGCCTAGAAGCCGGTAAAACGCTCCGGCCGGGTGAAAACCACCAACTGATCACTGTGATTAGTGCCCAATAACCGTATAAATACAGTTATAAAAACGATTTTTGAGCGGCTTTATGTCGCTCTTTTACTTTTTGGTTTTAGCTCGTTACACTTGCGCTGTCTATTCTCCTTTAGAGGTCTCCATGACTTACCAATGCCCTTTGTGTCACCAACCTTTATCTCAAAACGATCGTACGTTTAAGTGTGAAAAGAACCATCAGTTCGACCTAGCGAAAGAAGGCTACGTCAATTTGATGCCTGCGCACCACAAACGCTCAAAAGATCCAGGTGACAACAAAGAGATGATGCAGGCACGTCGTCGCTTCCTTGAAGGTAACCACTATGACCCAATGCGCCAAGCGGTGGTGACGTTGTGTTCTCGCTATCTACCAGAAGAGACGCCTAGCCTATTGGATATTGGTTGTGGCGAAGGTTATTACACCAACGAAATTGCTGTGAATCTTCAAGAAAAGAAAGGGGCTACTTTTGGCCTAGACATTTCTAAGATTGCTATCAAATACGCCGCTAAACGCTACCCTGCTGTCGACTTCTCAGTTGCATCAAGCCATCGCCTACCCTTTGCTGAAAACAGCTTAGACGGAATTCTACGCATTTACGCGCCTTGCAAGGCTGAAGAGTTACAACGCACCATCAAAGATAATGGTGTGGTGATCACCGTGACACCAGCTAGCCGACACCTGTATCAACTGCGTGATGCAATTTATGATGGCGTTCGCTTGCACGACGAAGATCCAGAAGTGATCGAAGGTTTTACGCTTGAGCATCAAGAGCAACTAAACTATATGATGGAACTATCGGGGTCAGATGCATTCGACCTGCTACAGATGACGCCGTTTGCTTGGAAGGCGAGTGAAGAGTTTAAACTACAACTCACCGAGGCAGAGCAATTCAACTGTGAAGCTGACTTTATGCTGCGAGTGTACCGCAAACAAATTTAATTGATATTGATTATCGTTTGCATTGAAATCTTATCTTGCCTCCTTTAGTATGCGTGTTCTTCAAGGAGGCATTTCATGCAACGTATTATTCTTATCGGATTAGCTACTCTTCTCACGGCTTGTGCTAGTCAACCTGCAAAAGACACTTCTCAAAAAGTGGCTCAAACGGAATCCGTTTCCACATTCTATGACTACCAGTTCGCTTCTCCACAAGGCGAAACACTTTCTCTCGATGCATTACCCGAGCAGCTGATTGACGCTGATGTGGTTCTAATTGGCGAATGGCACACGCATTCTGCCATTCACCGCTTCCAAACCGACTTCTTAAAAGCGCGCCGCAACGCAACATCAAACATTGCGCTTTCAATGGAACAGTTCACTCGAGAGCACCAAGCCACACTTGACCAATACTTAAACGGCGAAATTGGCGAACAAATTCTCATGTCTCAAGCGGCAGCTTGGCCAAATTACGAAAGTGATTACCGCGCGTTAGTTGAGTTCGCAAAAGCCAACGACGTCGATGTTATTGCGGCAAATGCACCAAAGCCATTCGTGCAGTGTATTGGCCGTAAAGGATTGCCTTACCTAGACCAATTATCGACCGAGCAACGCCAATGGATTGCTACCGAAGTGGATACTGGCGATAGCCCTTACAAAGAAAAGTTCATGGCTTCTATGCATCACGGTACGCCAGAGCAAACAGAAAAGCAGTTTGCCGCTCAGGTTACCTGGGACGAAACCATGGCTGAGTCGATTGTGGATTACCTAGCATCAAACCCTGATAAACAAGTGATTCACGTGGCTGGCAAGTTCCACACCGAGGGTGGTTTAGGGACGGCGGCATCAATTCTACGTCGTAACCCTGATTTAAAAATCGCCATCATCAGCCCGGTTGAAGCGATCTCATCGGATAGCGGTGATTATCAGCTTGAAGTGCTTTCGCCGCCGGCTCGCTTTGTAAAGAAAGAGAACCGAATGAAGGCATACAAGCATCTGTCAAAACGTAGCGCTAGCCTAGAGTGTGAGTAGGATCTGTTGATCCACTCTTCTAAGCTAAAGAGTCGATGGGCTAATCCTAGATAATTAGCCCATCGTCACAACTTGATCACGTTCCCGTCATTCATCCTAACTCTATCTAAAATCAAACATTCTTATCGGCACAAGACTTGCTTAGTAAATAGACGATTTAACCAAGCAGACGAAAATGTAATGTGCGAATAAAAAAACATCACTATCGATGATTAATTGCACAAGTTTTTCACACCTCTGCCGATACTATATTTAAGGATAGGTAAGGAGAGCTATATGACGCCAGTAGGAACGAGTAATACTCAGCTGTATTCGCCTTCGCAGATGAACGCTAAGAGTTCAGCTAACGAAGCTGAAAAGCCTACACCGCTTAAGGTTGAGCAAAATACGGTTAGGCTTTCTGATGAAGGCAAAGCACTCTTATCTGTCCTAAAAGAAATTGATAAAGAAGCGAAGAAAGTCGAAGCAGAAAACGCGACAGTTACCGATAAAGTTGAGTCATTCGCTCATGGTGCCTTGGGTATGGATCACCCAGATAAGATTGAAGAAGAAGATGATGGTTCTTATTCAGCGGGGCAATACCTGTCCGCAGCGGCAACCGTAGGCGGTATTCTTCTCGCACTCATTTAGCCTTGCCAACCTGTCGTATTCTCTAGAATAAAAGCGATTTATCGTTACGACAATAGACCCGATTAGGTCTAAAAAACGAGTTCATTCCATAATTCCGCTCTCATTTTAATGGAATAATACTCGTGAAAAACACTTTTGAGCTTATCGATAAGCCAACCTTTTTTGGTGCTATAGCACTCCTACTCACGATAGTTTTCCCGCTCATTTTGTTCCCTGCACAGGGCGCAGACTGGATTGCGGTTGCGAAAACATTCATGACTGATCAACTCGGATTCCTGTATCTTGCTCTAGGTCTCGCAGCCTGTGCATTTATGGTGTACGTAGTATTCAGTGATATGGGACAAATTAAACTGGGCGAAGCTGATGAAGAGCCTGAGTTTAAAACTGCATCATGGGCTGCCATGCTATTTTGTGGCGGTATCGGTGCAAGTATCTTGTATTGGGGCTGTATTGAGTGGGCTTACTACTACCAATCACCGCCTTTCCAACTAGAACCTGGCAGTGAAGAAGCAGTACGCTGGGCTGCGACCTACGGCCTATTCCACTGGGGACCAATCGCATGGTCTATCTACCTAATCCCGGCAATTCCTATCGCTTACTTCTTCTACGTACGTAAACAACCTGTTCTAAAGATTTCAAGCGCATTAATGCCTGTTCTTGGTGAACACCGTAGTAAAGGCGTACCAGGAAAGATCGTTGATATCCTATTCATTTTCGGTCTATTAGGCGGCGCTGCAACAACATTAGGTTTAGCCGCTCCTCTGATCACTGAAGGTCTAAATCATCTATTTGGTCTACCTAAAAATAACCTAACGCAAGTGATGGTGCTTTTAGTGTGTACTGCGATTTTTGCTTACTCATCTTATGCTGGATTGGAAAAAGGCATCAAGATCCTAAGTAACATCAACTTCTGGGGTGCGATGGGTCTACTGGCTTTCGTTCTGATCGCGGGTCCAACAATCTTCATGTTAGAAACAGGCTTAGACTCAATTGGTCGTCTACTGTCTAACTTCTTCGTGATGGCAACGTGGGCTGAACCATTTGGTGGTTACGGTACATTCGAAAACACTCACTTCCCACAAGACTGGACGATTTTCTACTGGGCATGGTGGCTAGTATTTGCACCGAGTATGGGTCTGTTTGTTGCGCGTATCTCTCGCGGCAGAACCATCAAACAAATGGTGTCAGGGTCGATCTTCTTTGGTTCTCTAGGTTGTTTCCTGTTCTTCATGATCTTAGGTAACTACGGCCTATCACTGCAGCTTTCTGGTGAGCTAGATGTCGTTGCCATTTTGAATGCGGAAGGCGCAACCAAAGCTATCTTCTCGATGCTTGCACAATTGCCAATGAGCACGTTAGTGATCGCCGTATTTACACTGTTGTGTATTATTTTTACTGCGACAACCTTTGACTCTATATCTTACATTCTGGCTTCTGTGGTTCAGAACAACGTGACCGAAGAGCCAATGCGCTGGAACCGTATGTTCTGGGCATTTACTCTGTCGTTCTTACCAACGATTCTAATGTTCTTAGGCGGTCTAAGTACGCTACAAACGGCGGCGATTGTTGGTGGCTTACCACTGCTTGCTATCTCTGTGATGCTGATGATTTCAGCGGTTCGTGCGACTAACCTCGACCTACGCCATCAAGATGCGTATATCGAGCCAACGATCAACATCGAAGAACTGCCAGACATGGACCCTTGGTCTGCTGAAGGTATGGCGTTGGCTCAGTTTGAGAAAGAAAGAGATGCAGCACAAGAAGCCGCAGAACTTGAGCGTGTTGCTTACACAGAACTTGCCGCAGTGAAGAAAGAAATTCGCGCTTATGTGTTAGAACAAGGTTCACAAATGGAAACTCACGAGTTACCAGAGAACCTACAACAAGCACTTGAGCAGGCCGAGAGTAATCTTAGTGCCGCACAAGCGAAAAAGATCGAGTTATCTGAGCAAGCTCAGAATGCTCGTATCACGTTCAATCAGGTGGTTGCAGACTTACCGCTTGCTTGACATTAGCCATGACACAGTCCATTGATTTGGACCCTCCTAAATACGACAAAGGCTCACAGAAATGTGAGCCTTTTTTTTATTCGGGTGATTGACTAGTCTTCGTTAACTAGCGGTTCGGGTGGTTCAAGATGTGATCTTCCCAATCGACAACATCGATTTCGTATACCACTTTGTTACGAACGCTTTCACCTGCTGCATGCATCTCTGTTTTTGATCCGGTGATCAACGGGTGCCATTCAGGGATCGGCTTAGATTCTGATAGAAGACGGTAAGCACAAGTGTCTGGTAGCCAGTGAAACTCATCGATCTTGTCACGAGTCAGCTTCAAACATTCTTCACCTGAAGTGAAGCGGTTCGGGTAATCTTTACACGAACATGTTTTGTCGTTTAACCAGCTACACGCCACATTGGTGTAGTAAACTTCATCGCTATCTTCATCCATTAGTTTATGCAGGCAGCACTTACCACAACCGTCACAAAGTGATTCCCACTCGTTCTCGGTCATCTGTTCTAGTGTCTTTTCTTGCCAAAATGGATTCGTCATAGGATTACTTCTTACTCTTTTACTGGGGTGCGTGTTATACCGCTAGCCCATAAAAAGTTCAAGGATAATAATTGTTCATTCTTTGATTCAATCAACAGCTGTCACTCTCATCATTTTTTGCTACTATCGCGCACCCTGTTATTTAGTGAGTTTAATTTGATGGAATGTCGCCTAGGTTGTGGAGCATGCTGTATCGCTCCAAGTATTACATCTGCTATTCCTGGAATGCCTAATGGTAAGCCTGCTGGGGTACGCTGCATCCAATTAAATGAGCAAGATCTCTGCAAATTATTTGGTCAACCTTCACGCCCGAAGGTATGTCACCAATTCAAAGCTTGCCCTGTCATTTGTGGTAAAACCGACCAAGAAGCCCTTGATAACCTGATCGAGTTAGAAGCTATTACCTAAGCGTATTAGCCCTTTTCTATATCCCAGCAATTTCTTTTCCTACTCATACTTTGCTTTAGGTTATAGGTGCTTATGAGGCCTCAATAGTCTTTCAAACGATACTGACTACCTCGCTATGAGTAATAACCGTTTCAGGAAACTCTCGGCGAAATAAAGCCATCGATAAGACATCACAGATCAATGAGGCCTTTATTCTCGTACCCATAAACCAACCAATAACTTGCCTTGAATAAAGGTCAATAATGGCAACTAATTATAGCCAATATTTGTTTGTAGCTACGTCGGTGATATCTCCTGCCCATTTTTAAATTAGCAGTCGTTGCACTGAAGACCTGAGCGAGCAAGGCCGTAACTACGGGTATTCAGTTCAGGTCAAGAAGTGGACAATATCTTATAAACTTGAAGTACTATGTGTATATCATCAGGTAGCGTTTTTATTTACTTTGTTGTCAGCCAATATATTGGATAATATGGCAATAATACATTATGGAAGGAAAATGTGATGAGTAAAAAAATGACCATGGCGGAGATTTCAAGACAGCTTGGAATTTCAACAATGACCGTGTCACGTTACTTTAATGACGGTTATGTCTCGGCTGAAAATCGCCTTAAAATTGATGCTATCGTCAAAGAAAATCATTATACCCCTAATATATTTGCTCGTTCCATTCGTAGCCAATCTAATATTATTGGTTTCGTTGCTCCTCGCATTGAGTCATATACAACTAGCTTAGTAATCAAAGGGGCACTGGCGGCTGCCAATGAATCACAAGTACGAATGCTTTTTCATGCCTCAGGGTTTAACCATGAGTCAGAATGCCAAGCTGTGAGAGAGTTTAATGGCTTAAATGCATTGGGCACTATTATTATTGCTTCAAAGCACAGTGTCGAAGAGACGTTTTATCAAACCTTAGACAATGTGTTATTTATTGGTAAAAACACCCCCCACCATTGCTGTTTATATTACCCCGACCATGCTGCAATTAAAGCACTCGTTTCCCAAACCATCACTCAGTTAAAACAACAGCAGGCACCGCTGGCAGCCGTACATTATATTTATGATGAGCGTATGCTTTCCAGCCGTACTAAGTTGATGCAAGCCACCATTACTGACACCGTCCCTGAGTTGAATTTTTCACTACAAGCTCTAGCCAACTCGGAGGACAAAGCCGGCTACCAGGCAATTCAATTACAGCCTAATCATGTCTACTTTTGTGCCACCGATAATATTGCTATTCGTTTATATCGTCGCGCCAAAGAACAGCAACTCAAGATTGGTCATAACTTATGGATTGTAGGCATGGGTGACTATGACTACAGCGATTTGTTAGTCCCAAGCCTGACTACTGTCGCTTTTAACTACTATCAAGTGGGCTACCAAGCTGTCAAAAAATTGCTCAAGCGCGATTTCAGTTCCGTTGAAGGCACATTCGACATAAGAATGAGAGAAAGTTCACAGTTTCTCTGAAATTGTATTGAGTCCAAATAGGTTCCATTTAACACTATGTGTTAACGATAACACACATAGTATAACCGATGACACTCGCTAATAATCTACACTCAAAACCACTCGCGTGGTGGAAGAAAGCAACTGCCTACCAAATTTATCCCCGTAGTTTTTATGATACAAACCAGGACGGTATTGGTGACATCAATGGGATCATTGCTAAGCTAGATTATCTTGCTGATTTGGGCATTGATTTAATATGGATCTGCCCATTCTACGCATCACCGAATGATGATAACGGTTACGATATCAGTGACTATCAAGCGATTCATCCTGACTTTGGAACCCTTGAGGATGTGGATAAATTAATCACTGCTGCTCATGAACGTGGCATTCGCATTATTATGGATTTAGTGATAAACCACACTAGCGATGAGCATCCATGGTTCATCGAATCGCGAGATAACAAAGATAGCCCTAAGCGTGATTGGTATATTTGGCGTGATGGTTGTGAGCCTACAGCTGAAAAGCCGACTTGCGAACCAAATAACTGGGAAAGTATTTTTCATGGTAGTGCATGGGAATATGATGACAAAACTGCACAATATTATTTGCACCTATTTTCTAAAAAACAGCCAGATCTTAATTGGGAAAACCCTGAAGTTAAACAAGCACTATTTAAAATGATTCATTGGTGGTTGGAACGAGGTATTGATGGTTTCCGTGTCGATGCAATTAGCCATATTCAAAAACAAGCTGGTTTACCCTCTTTACCCAATCCAAAGGGTGAAAACTATGTCTCTTCATTCGATTATCATATGAATGTGGCAGGGATTGAAAAACATCTGTATGAGTTAAAAGAGCAGGCGTTTTCGCCTTTTGATATCGTGACCGTTGGTGAGGCCAATGGGGTGACGGCCGACAACGCATTGCCTTGGGTTGCTGAAGCGACCGAGCACGATCAAGGTGGTGTTTTTAACATGATTTTTCAGTTTGAACACATGAAGCTATGGTCGGAAGAACAAAGCAACGAGAATTTCGATCTCGTGGCGTTCAAACGCATTTTATCGCGTTGGCAAGATGCCTTAGAAGGTAAAGGCTGGAATGCGCTTTATTTAGAAAACCACGATCAAGCTCGTAGTATTGATACTTTTGCCGATCCTAACTCTAGGTATGCCAGTGCTACCGCGTTAGCGAATTGTTATTTCTTGATGAAAGGGACTCCATTTATTTATCAGGGCCAAGAGATTGGTCTGGTAAATCATCAGTTTACTTCTCTTGACGAATTTAACGATGTATCTGCGAGAAATTTAATTCAAAAGCTATCGCAACAAGGTCAGAGCGATGCCGATATCTTAGCCTTGTTAAATCAAGTATCCCGCGACCACAGTCGCTTGCCAATGCAATGGAATGACCAGGATTTTGCCGGTTTTTCTGAGGTGCAACCTTGGTTCTCGGTGAATCAACAGTATGCAGATATCAATGTTGAGCAACAACAGCAAGATCCAAATTCGATCTTAGGTTTCTATAAGCAGTTGATTGCTTTGCGTAAGTCACATGAAAGCTTAGTGGTTGGCCGTTATCAATTACTGCTAGCTAACGATCCTAATATCTATGTTTATCAACGTGTTGCTCAAGATATGACATGGACCATTATTACCAATTTAAGTCCACAAGAGAGCGTTGTTGATATCGACTGCACCCAATTAGGCGAGTTAATGCTTGATAATCAGAATATTAACAATGAACACGTTCGCTCAGATTTTATAACAACGCAAATAGCCCCCGCTTATGCCGCGTATATATTTGCAAGAAAGCACTAAATTATATTTATGGCTAGGCGCTGATAACGTTAGCCTGTATTTAAATCAAGGAACTATTTATGAGTAAGTTACTATCGTTTGATTTTTGGCAACGATTTGGGAAGTCCCTTATCGTTGTTATCGCGGTGATGCCTGCCGCTGGTATCATGATATCACTAGGTAAAGTGGTCGCAATGTATGCGGGTGGGTTTGGTGCCATTGAAACACTAGGCGCTATAATGGAAAACATAGGTTGGGGGATCATTGTTAACCTTCACCTATTATTTGCGGTCGCGATTGGTGGCTCGTGGGCAAAAGAGCGTGCAGGTGGCGCATTTGCCGCGCTAATTGCCTTCATCTTAATCAACCGTATCACTGGGGTTATATTGGGCGTGGATAACGCTATGCTCAGTGACCCAGAAGCGGTTGTGATGAGCCTATTTGGTTCTGAGTTACCTGTCTCTCAATTCTTCACGAATATTTTGGGTGCTCCTGCCCTAAATATGGGTGTGTTTATCGGTATTATGTCTGGCTATTTAGGTGCCAACTTATTTAACCGCTATCATGACTTCGCTCGCTTACCTCAGGCATTAGCATTTTTCAACGGTAAGCGTTTTGTACCTTTTGTTGTTATTTTCTATTCGCTGATTATTGCGTTTGGTTTATCTGTAATATGGCCTTTAATTCAAGGTGCGCTTAATGATTTTGGTCAATGGATTGCTACCTCTAAAGACACTGCGCCGATCACTGCTCCTTTCTTGTATGGTACGTTAGAGCGTTTATTACTGCCATTTGGTTTACACCACACTTTAACTATTCCAATGAATTACACCGAGTTGGGTGGTACTTATGAGCTTTTGACTGGGATGAATGCGGGCTCAAGTGTTTATGGTCAAGATCCATTATGGCTTGCTTGGGTCAGCGATTTAAATAATCTTAAATTAAGCGATCCGACAACTTACCAACACCTGTTAGATACGGTGCACCCAGCACGCTTTAAAGCAGGCCAAGTTATTATCGCAGCCTCTTCATTGATTGGTATTGGACTTGCGATGTATCACTGTGTTGATAGTGATAAGCGCGCACAATATAAGCCAATGTTCTTATCTGCCTGTCTTGCTGTGTTATTAACCGGTGTGACTGAGCCTATTGAATTCATGTTTATGTTTATCGCTCCCGTTTTGTATGTTGCACATGCTGTGTTAACAGGAGTTGCATTTGCGTTGGTCGATGTGATGGACCTACGTGTACATGCCTTTGGTTTGATTGAGTTACTCACTCGTATACCTATGATGGTTTCAGCGGGCATCGGTGGTGATCTGGTTCGCTTTGCATTAGTTTCTATTGTTTTCTTTGTGGTTAACTATGGATTGTTCCGCTTCCTAATCGTGAAATTGAAGTTACCAACACCGGGTCGTATGGGTAACTACCTGGATGAAAGCTCAGAATCGATGTCAGAAGATGAGAAGATGAACATTATTATTCAGAATTTAGGTGGCCGTGCCAATATTGCTGAGATTGATGCTTGTATGACTCGCTTGCGTATTACAGTTAATGATCCGAAGTTGGTTGCTGAATATGCGTCATGGAAGCCGACAGGGGCTCTTGGTGCTGTGATTAAAGAACAGGGTGTACAAGTTATTTATGGCCCTGGGGTGGATGTTATTAAATCTAAGTTAATAGAGAAATATTCAGCACAACCTGCGTAATTCTTTTTAGATCAAATAACCTCGAGAAACGCAGCCTTGCGCTGCGTTTTATCTCACTAGAATAAATAAGTGAATAATAATGAAGTTAATGACACTAAATACCCACAGTTGGCAAGAAGAAAAACAGCTAGAAAAGTTAGATGTGGTCGCGCAAGCCATTATCGAGCAAGGGTGCGATGTGGTTGCATTACAGGAAGTGAATCAACATCAAGATAGCCCGGCCGTTGATGCCAATATATTAACCAATCACACTGTGTTGGCGAATAACTATGGTTATTTATTACAGAAAAAACTCATGGAATACGGTCATCACTACCAACTTACGTGGGATTTCGTTCATCAAAGTTATGAAGTATATCAAGAGGGGCTCTCATTTTTAACGCGACTACCGATTGTCGAACATGAGGTCATTGATTTAAGTGATAACTATGATGTGAGCTTTTGGAAACATCGGCGAGCAGTGCGTATTAAAGTGACCTCTCAACAGGGTGATTTTAATCTTTATAATTGTCATTGTGGCTGGTGGAATGACTCAGAGAACTCATTTGAGGATCAGTTCGACCGAATCAAGGCAACTTTACCAACAGAGTTGAGCTTTCTATTAGGCGATTTCAACAACCCAAGCCATATACGTAATGAAGGCTATGATTACGTATTACAACGCGGTTTGATGGATTGTTATGAAGTTGCTGAAATCAAAGATGATGGAACCACTGTCATTAAAAACATTGATGGTTGGGAGCAAAATAGCCAAGCGTTACGCATTGATTTAGTACTTAGTAATCAGCCTGTAGTGGTAAAGCAGCATAAGGTGATTTTTAATCACGATTTTTATCCGGTTGTATCAGATCACTTTGGGGTGTTGGTAGAAGTAGAACTTACTTAATTTTTATCAACTCATCGTAGTTTAAATAAAAAGAATACTGACACAAATACGGCTAATTATCAGGTCACTCTTACTTGCTAAAATAGCGATAGAATACGACTGACCTTAACGATCTTTAGTGCGAGTTCGAAGTGATTACATAAGATTCTCTGTTCTTTCTTTCAACTATATACACAAGATTTCACACTTCTGCGAAATCTAAACTATCTTATTGATACTGGTAAAGATTAATAAGGATCGTTATGAATAGGTATATCGCAGAAATATTCGGTACATTTTGGTTGGTGTTAGGTGGTTGTGGTAGTGCCGTCTTAGCCGCTGCTTTTCCCGATGTAGGTATCGGCTTACTCGGGGTTTCCCTCGCGTTTGGTTTAACCGTACTCACCATGGCTTTTGCTATTGGCCATATATCCGGCTGTCATCTCAACCCTGCTGTTACAATTGGTCTTTGGAGTGGTGGTCGCTTTGATGGCAAGGATGTTGCGCCTTATATTATTGCCCAAGTGATTGGCGGTATTATCGCGGGCGGCGTGCTATTTGTGATTGCTTCAGGACAAGCTGGCTTTGATGCAGCTGCCTCTGGCTTTGCTTCCAATGGTTATGGTGAACACTCACCGGGCGGTTACTCGCTCACTGCGGCTCTCGTTTGTGAAGTAGTCATGACCATGGTTTTCCTATTCGTGATTATGGGCGCGACTGATTCGAAAGCACCGGCTGGATTTGCACCTATCGCGATTGGTCTCTGTTTGACCTTGATTCACCTTATCAGTATTCCTGTAACCAACACCTCTGTGAACCCTGCTCGAAGTACCGGCGTGGCTGTATTTGTCGGTGATTGGGCCGTTTCGCAATTGTGGCTATTCTGGGTTGCACCGATTATTGGTGCCGTGATTGGCGCGATGATATACAAAGCGGTAAGAGGTTCAGATTAAGCGCTGAAAAACGTCTAAAGCAATAAAAGAAAAAGGTTCATCGCGGCTT
>NZ_JBFROW010000060.1:0-27839 GCF_041471665.1 Vibrio sp. 10N.261.51.F11
ATTGAATATTGTTTTGCTAAATAGAGAGATGACGTGCCATCTAAGTATTGCTTAGCAATGATACATTTTAGCTCACGGCTATATTTGGACATAAAAAGACCCCCAATAATTGGTGTCCAACTATTGGGGGTCAGTTCAAAGTTGGTTACTGGCTTTTCGATGTATTACTGATGATTAGGCTTTACTGCCCTTTCAATGTCTTCTTCAGATTCTGCATGAAGTTTCTGAAGTGAGGCATGAAATCAACAAACAGAGGGTGCTTTCTATCTTGCATCATCATTGGGCCAAGTAAGCGGATGCTCACCCCGAGTCGCGCTGCAGATTGCTCGTCTAAGCCGCTGTCTTGTTTGATCTTCTCAACAATCGCGAACATGTTTTCTCTGTCTTCAATTTCAAACTGCATGGTTTGAAGTTCACGGTCTTCTTTAACGCTCACTTCTTCAATAGTGATGCGGTAGTTATTGTGTTTACCTGTAAATGCTGTCATGTGGATCTCCTACAATGCTGTGAAATGTTTTGGCTAGCTCTTCATGAATCGTTCAAGCTTAGGTTTAACCGTCATCGACATTACGACCATGATCGTAAGGCCAACAGGAAGCGCGGCAATAAATCCATTAAACCATCCACTGGTAAACGCCGATGTATCCGAAAATCCAATATTATTTGCAGCTGTTACAAATGCCATGATGGACTCCATGATAAAAGCCATGATCAGTCCCACGATCAGGTTGCGTACTTTCTCGCCATAAGTTGTGAACACTCTAGCAACGGCTTTGGTGACTAAAGCCATCATCACCGCGCCCATTGGCATCATGATCACGACAACAAGGGCTAATGAAGAAAGCCAGTTGCCAATAAATGCCTCACCGAATCCGACATTCATGTAAGTCATCACGGCCGTTAAACTGCCGCCAATCGTTAGCATTAAGCTCATCATGACCAAAATTTTGTATAAAACCGGTGTGCCTTTTTGCTCAGGAAGAGTTGGCGTTAGAGTTGCTTGAATCGTCATATCTATTTCCTGTCTTGAATTTACGAACAATTAAGTTGATAATGTCAACTATAAATACAGTAGTTGACAATGTCAACTACATTTCTAAGGATCGTTTATGTCTGATAACACATCGCTAGAGTCTATCTTTCGTTTAGTGCACTCTTTGAAACGTCAAATGAGCGAACAGATTGAGAGCTTAGACTCAGAGATCGCACCTATGAACATTCGTGTCATGAAGATCATTACCAAGAAGTCTCCATGTACCGCTATCGATATCGCACACTTCCTAGATCGTGATAAAGCACAGGTCACTCGGCTCATTAATGCCTTGATCAATCAGGAACTTGTGAAGAAGTCTCCGAACCCGGAAGACAAGCGCAGCCAGTTATTGGTTCTGACTGATAAGGGTCAAGAGATCATGAGTAAGGTCTCGGATATCGATCGAGACATGCTGAAGAGAATGACCAAAGGCATGGCCGAAGACGAGTTAGAACAATTCAGAAAAATTGCGAAGAAAATGGCGCAGAACTTAGAAAGCTGATCTTCAAAATGAAACGAAAAAACGCCACCGAATCGAATGATCAGTGGCGTTTTTTGTATCAGCTGGCTTTATATAGATTAGCAGTATGATTACTTCTAACTTAGATGAGAGTGTTAATTAGATGCCCGTTCTAATTAGGTAACAGCTCTAATTCGATGCC
This sequence comes from Vibrio sp. 10N.261.51.F11, assembly GCF_041471665.1. NCBI lineage: Bacteria > Pseudomonadati > Pseudomonadota > Gammaproteobacteria > Vibrionales > Vibrionaceae > Vibrio > Vibrio sp. 10N.261.51.F11. The sequence continues at coordinate 1,696 of NZ_JBFROW010000060.1, forward strand.
AGTTTCCACCATGCCTGAACGGGTACCGGCTTTGAGATCACCAAACGTTCACCCATCACAGGGCTTACCATTTGCACATCTCGCTCTTTGCTAATCGCCAGAGCTTGTTCCATTGGATCTTGCCAATCGTGCATAGAAAGGTCGAAGGTACTGTTGTGGATTGGCATCATCACCTTACCTTGCAGGTCAATGTGGGCCTGAACGCTCTGCTCTGGGAACATATGAATATCCGCCCAAAGAGAGTTATACGCGCCCGTTTCAACCATGGTTAAATCAAACGGCCCGAAGCGGTCGCCAATCTCTTTAAAGCCGCTGAAGTAACCGGAGTCACCGCTAAAGAAGACTTTTTTGTCGGAAGCGTTAATAACCCAGCTACCCCACAGTGTTTGGTCACGATCAAGTAAGCCACGCCCAGAGAAATGCTGTGTCGGCGTCAAAGTGAACTCAATATCTGAGGCTGTTGCCGATTCCCACCAATTCAATTCGATGATCTTTGCTTTATCCACGCCCCACTTTTCCAGTAGCGCACCGACTCTGAGTGGCACCAAAAACGTACCTACTTTATCGGCTAATACCTTAACCGCGCCTTTGTCTAAATGGTCGTAGTGATCGTGGCTGATCACCACCACATCAATATCGGGTAGCTCTTGCAGCGTAATTGGTGTTGGATGAAAACGCTTCGGCCCCATCCATTGCACGGGTGATGCACGATCACTGAACACAGGGTCAGTCATCACTAACTTGCCATCCAGCTTCATCATCACACTGGAATGACCCAAGCGATAAGCAACATCATCTTGCTCTTCGATCAATTGCTCAGCTGTCATCGGAATCAAAGGCAATGCAGTGCGCGGCACTGGCTCGTTTCTTTCCACAGTCACGTATGCTTTCAAGATTGAAAAAATATCAGACATACCCGATTTGTATTCCAACTCACTGTTAGCAAACTTCTTTGGAAGCTTATCTAGATTGTCGTTTGATTGTGAACCTGTGCTTACGATAGCGACCACGGCAAGTACTCCTAAAATCGGTAATAGATATTTTTTCATTGGTATCTCTTTAACCGTTGGGATAGACCCAACACATAAACTACACCGACTAGTTTATATGCCAAAACCAAAAAGTAAACCATCGAGTGTAATTTTTAATTTATCTAGACGTAAGCGTGTCAAAGTCGATTTTGGAAAAACCAATTTTGGCAACGAGTTAACTTAGTTATTTAGCTAGTAAGAAAGGTTAATCAGCAGACCATACATTCTTGAAGTCTGGCCATCCCCAGTTTGTGATGGCCACGTTTTTCAAAATGCCTTGAAAACGCACGGTTTGTAGGTGATGGAACATAGGCACTAGCCAATAATCAGAAATCAACGTCGATGCAACAGGCTCCAACTCTGCCAAGTAATTCGGCAGTTCAACTGAGGCTTTGTGATGATCTAAGCGCTGTTTAAGCCAATCGCTGTTCATCTCTCCCAAAGCAGAGTGCAAAACAGGGTCGTTCATCATCCACGAGAACAGCGAAGACGGGGCATTGTCATCGAGGTTCAAGTTACACAGCACCAAGTCCTCCTTTAACTCGCCACTCTGAGAGAGCTGCGCCAACTCTCGAAAACTGTAGGTGTTCACCTCAACTTCCACACCATATCGTTTGAGTATATCGGATACGCAAATCGCACATCGATACAACGCATAATAGTCGTAAACCGCAATACTCATCTTTTCCGGCAGTTGTGCCTCTTTCGAAGGCGTTCGATACAATTTCTGCCAACTTGGCAGTATATTTTGAGCTAAAGAGACACTAAACAAACCCTTGTTGTGTTCCAGCTGAGACAAAATCGCTTGTGGGTTGGTCAGTTGTGAAAGGTATTTGCGCTGCTCATTATTTAGTGGGCTAGCCGCTGAGTTCTGATTGAACAGGATAAACAAGCATCCATCCTCGACTCGGCTACGAAGGCCGTCTGTGTCTGCTGAAACAAGGTCCGCATCGCTTTTCCCTAATTGATGGAAGCAAGAAGAATCTTCATAAGGCGATACGTGCATTTGGCTATCATCGAAACGAGCAGTGCCCGTCATTGATTCCTCAAACTGCCAGATGGTCACCTCATCGGTTAACGAGCGACAACCATAATAATGCTCAAATGCGGCGAGCTTGATTCGTTCGTTGTTGGCATCAACCACTTTAAATGGGCCGGTTCCAATAACAGCATGGGACACGGTACTTAATGGCGACGGTTCACGGGTGACTTGCGCTGCGGGTTGAATCGAATATTTAACGCCAGCAAGTAAACCAGCAAAGCCGGTATCTGCTTGGGTGAGTTGAAAGCTGATCCTCAATGGCTGCTCACTGTAAACTGAAGCGACATGGGCTAGCTCTGTCTGATAGAAAGGTAAGGTTTGCAACGCAGAAAACATCGAAACTAATTGCTTAGCATCCACAGGTTGCCCGTCATGGAAAGTAAGTCCCGGGCGCAGATAGAAAGTCCAAACCAGTTGCTCAGTGTCATATTCCCAATGGTGAGCTAATTCAGGCTTTAACTCACCTTTACCATTACACGTCACTAGGCAGCTAAAAACCTGTCTTATCAAAAATCGTTCGCTACTGCGGTGTATATGGTGCGGAAACAAATCCTCAAACTTACGCTTATAGGTTAATTGAACGTGCAGCAGCCCTTCACGCATGGTCGCGCCGGAAGTTTCTTGCAGTAAAGAACCAAACACAGCGCGGTCATTATCCAATATGGAAAGTGCTTTTTCGTACTTGCCCTGCTCTATCAGTTTACTTGCAACATGCTGCGCCAACTCTGAATTGCTAAAACGCAGTGTTAAGTTAGAGCGTTGATTCCTGCCAACTTTTGGCTCCCACACCACCCATTCAGCTTGATGCATCTTACCAAGTAAGGTTCGAGCGTGACGCAAGCTTGTAAACAGCATATCCGCTACTTCGGCTAGGGTGACTGAATGAGAAATGTTTGGCTCGAACGACTCTAGCCGCGTGTAGTAACGCATCATGTTTAGATCAGACAAATAATGAACCTTTTAAAGATAGCTCTTCCTAATTAAGCCCATTATAAAACACATTCATCAAAAAGTAGTGTAATGCGACCAAAACAGGAACAACCAATAAAAATAACATCTGTTTTTTAGTTCCTCTTAATTATCCATAATGAACGGGTCAGCAACAAACCATAGGTTGTAAATAAAGCCTAACCAGAGAGAGTAATGACCATGAGAAAATACTATCTTAACAAGCTAAAAAGCACCTGCAGTAAGCTCGAAAGAGAAGCACTACGAACACTTTTAGATCTATGTAACTGGCGTTATTAGTACACTTTTTAGCACCGAGTAAACGCGAGTTGGGTACAACCTAATATGCTCCTACCCCCAATATGAGTTAGGTCTCAACTCGCTTTTCCATTCCAATTCCCCTCTCAAGCCTGCTGTACCAATAGCTCACACAATCGATAAATTTCCGTTGTCGACTCGACAAATTTAATTCGTTTTCTTAGTTGAACGAAAAGCCTTAAGGTTCGCCCCGAAGCAAGCAAGGAGCCTCAGAAAAAACTGAAAGCTCAGCTAACAACTAATTTATTTGCAGTTACCAATCAGGTATTAACTAAGGAAACGCCATGCGTATCGCAATTCTTTCTCGCAACGAAAATCTATACTCTACCGCTCGTCTAAAGCAGGCTGGAGAAGCACGTGGTCATCAGGTCGATGTTATCGACACGTTGCACTGTGATATAGATATCGCGAGTAACAATCCGAAGATTCGCTACATGGGTGAAGAGCTACCTCAATACGATGCTGTTATTCCACGTATTGGCGCTTCCATTACCTTTTACGGAACTGCGGTTGTTCGCCAATTCGAAATGATGGGCACTTTTTGTATCAATGAGTCAGTAGCAATCAGTCGCTCTCGCGACAAACTGCGCTCACTACAACTGTTGTCTCGTAAAGGTATTGGCTTACCAAAAACAGGTTTCGCTAGCCGCCCAGACAAGATTCAAGACCTGATCAAAAACGTAGGCGGCGCGCCACTTGTGATCAAGCTTCTTGAAGGCACTCAAGGTATCGGCGTTGTACTAGCAGAAACAAACAAAGCAGCAGAAAGCGTTATCGAAGCGTTCATGGGCCTAAAAGCGAACATCTTGGTTCAAGAGTTCATTGAAGAAGCAAATGGCGCAGACATCCGTTGTTTTGTTGTTGGCAACAAAGTAATTGCTGCAATGAAGCGTCAAGCTGGTGAAGGTGAATTCCGCTCTAACCTGCACCGTGGCGGCACTGCTCAGCTGGTTAAACTAACCAAAGAAGAGCGCGCAACAGCAATCAATGCAGCGAAAATCATGGGATTAAACCTATGTGGTGTAGATATCCTACAATCTAAGAACGGCCCAGTAGTAATGGAAGTAAACTCTTCTCCAGGCCTAGAAGGCATCGAGAAAGCAACGGGTAAAGATGTAGCAGACATGATTTTCGAATTCATCGAGAAGAATGCAAAACCAAACGCTAACCGTACTCGTGGCAAGGGCTGATTGAATACCGATAACTCATGATTGGAAAGAAAATGAACAATAAAATGATCATAGGGAATACCGAAGCACTTTGCTTACCAGAGTTAGGGATAACTGGACTACATACACGTGTTGATACAGGGGCTAAAACCTCTTCTCTACACGTAGACAATCTACTATGTGTTAAATCAAATGGTGAGAAATTCGTAGAGTTCGACCTTCACCCAGACGTTTATCACCTAGAAGAGACGGTGCGCTGCAAGGCGAAACTGAAAACAAGTAAGAAAATTAAGTCATCTAACGGCGAAGTTGAACACCGTTGCGTGATTGAAACCATGCTAAGAATCGGTGGCCAACAATGGCCGATCGATATCACGCTAAGCAACCGTCAAGACATGACTTACATGATGTTGCTTGGACGTCAAGGCATGAGTGACAAAGTGATTGTTGACCCTGCGGGTGAATTCCTGCTGACTCACTAATCCGAGTCATCGTAACCGCTCCACAGGTTATAACTAAAGCTACTCACAACGATATAAGGCCAGTCTCATGACTGGCCTTATTGCTATCTATTTTTCTATTTCTACTTTCAGCTCTGAATACACGACTTTGCATTCAAGCTTCTGATCTATTTCTTCGATTTACCATGAGATTGAAAACCAAATCGCCCAATCGATAAAAGTAATTTCTTGGTTTTGATTTTCGTCACTCGCCAATGTGTCACTGGCCTTCTTGGCGCACTCATCAACAGGTGTTCAAACGCTTGCTCACTCAAATTCACTTGTCCACCATGCGCCACCAGCAAGGTATCGAGCTGCATGTCATAAATGCGCGATACAGACGCTCGATACTTATTAGGGTGAAAGATAGGAAATGGCGGAATCAGCTTCTTCTTAACCTCGACCATTAAATCGGCCACATAAGCCACGCTGTGTGATGGGCAATAGACCGAGAGATCACGGTCGGTATGGCCCGGTGTTTCAAGAACCAACCAATCATCAAACCCTGGAATACTATCCCCATCAGACAGCTTGTAGTCCGGCTTTAACTTTCTTGAATACCATAGGTTTGCTTTAGGCTTGCCTAAGCGGTTCGCCATCCACCTAGCAAGCGCTAAGTCGGTCAGGTGCATCAAAATGCCATCGATGCCGTGATACCAATCTTTGTCTCGGTTTGCTGCCACCAAGTTACAGCTCGTGAGCTTTCTGAGCTTGTGCGCTGCCCCTGCATGGTCAGGATGCATGTGTGTCACCACAACCGTGTGGAGATCAGAAAAATCACGCATAAGTTCGGTTTCAATAAAAGCCTTCAAATGCGGAATATCGGCTCGACATGCGCCATCGAGCAACAGTAATTTGTCCGGATACTCCACCAAGTACATGTCTTGGATGTAACCTTTAATGGTATGCAGCTGCAAACCCACTCCTTGTGATAATTCAACTGGTCAGACCTACACCATAGCAAACTCACATTTATTTGTAACAAATTTGTTAACTATAAAATCACATCAAAGTACCATGCTCTTCCGCTCTTTTATCGTGACGACAAAATACGTGATTTGTTGACCTAAGTTATTAGGACTATATATGCGCCTCTAATTTATTGTCTGAGTGCTATACATGAACCAACTAATCGATGCTCTTTCTACCCAAGGCTACTTTGTTTGGGATGACTTCTTAACTCATGAAGAAGTGGTGGCATTGAGGGATTGCATTCCAGAGAACTGGAAAAAGGCTAGGATTGGCCGTAACGATGAAGTAACGCGAGAGTCGACCATTCGTAGTGACAAGATTCAATGGGTGCGCCGCGATATGGGTCAGCCAGCATCTCTGTTCCTAGACAAAATGGAACAAATTCGTTTAGCGGCAAACCAAGCGTTCTTTTTGGGTCTGTTCGAGTACGAAGCGCACTTTGCTAAATACGAAAAAGGCGACTTCTACCAGAAGCACTTAGACTGTTTCAAGGGCAATGAAAACCGCCGCCTGACCACTGTGTTCTATATGAATGATGAGTGGACAGAAGAAGACGCTGGTGAACTTGTGGTTTACGACCTAAAAGACAACCACATCACGACCATTCCACCAAAGTCAGGCCGCTTATTTGTGTTCTTATCTGAACAGTTCCCACACGAGGTACTGCCGACAAACACAGAGCGATTCAGTATTGCAGGTTGGTTCCGTATTAACGGCGTGAAAGACAACCAACTAGATATCGCACACTAGAACAAAGCCGATTATAACAAGCTCTAGCTTATTCAAAGCCTCTCCTTCGAGAGGCTTTTTTATGGAACAAATATTGAGCGAGTATTGAACAACATACCTCTTAAAAACCGCACGCAATAAATATTAAAACCATCAATAACTTTCTCTTAAATGAAATCGAAATGAATCTTTCATATCAGTGAAACGGTTTAGCTACTTAAGTGAAATACGCCCTGTTCAAGATAGCTTCAAACGACACCCCTACCGTCTCGTTAACACTCTAATCCAATACCTCGACATCGATTTCATCCAAAAGGAAACGAAGATGAATAAGCTAATTTTGGCAGGCGTTCTTTCTGCGACAGCGGCAATGCCAGCGTTCGCAACGACTCAAGTCACTTGGTGGCACGCAATGGGCGGCCAGCTTGGAGAAACAGTAAACAAAATTGCGACCGACTTTAATGCGTCACAAGATGATTACGAGATCACGCCAATCTACAAAGGTTCATACACAGAGACCTTAACAGCCGGTATCGCGGCATACCGAGCAGGTGAAGCACCCAATATTCTGCAAGTCTTCGATGCAGGCGCAGCAACCATCATGAACGCGAAAGACGTCGCGAAACCGGTACAGGATATTCTGGTTGAGTCGGGTTACAACTTTAATTCAAACGACTACCTAGCGGGCGTTCGTAACTTCTATGCCGACAACCAAGGCAAGATGGTTGGTATGCCTTTCAACAGTTCGACACCGGTTCTTTACTACAACAAAGATCTTCTCGCGGAAGTGGGTGCAGACGCGCCTAAAACTTATGAAGAACTAGAAGTGGTCGCTAAGAAACTGAAGGCTGAAGGACACATCGCGTTTTCTCAATCTCTGACGCCGTGGATCATGTTCGAGAACTTTAAGTCTCGCCACAACCTGCCAGTCGCAGATCAAAACAACGGCTACGATGGCTTGTCCACTAAGATCATGTTCAACACCAAAGACATGATGATGCACGTTAGCAAGATGAAAGAGTGGTCAGATCTAGGTTACTACAAGTATTACGGCAGTGACTGGGATGCAAACCAAACCCCTTTCGAGCGCCAAGAAGTGGCGATGTGGATGGGTTCTTCAGGCTCATTCGGTGGCTTACGTAACCGCGTACCTTTCGAACTCGGCACCACATACCTTCCATACTGGAAATCGGTTAACCCAGACGCAGGCTTAACCTTCATTGGCGGCGCAGCTCTGTTTGCACTCAATGGCCATGACCAACAACAAGACAAAGGTGTCGCAGCGTTCTTTGATTACCTGACTAAGCCTGAAACTCAAGTCTACTGGCACAAAACCACTGGTTATGTACCTGTAACAACGGCTGCCTATGAGCTAGCGAAAGAGTCTGGCTACTACAACGAACAACCAGATGCAGAAGTGGGCGTTAAGCAGCTAAGCCTAAAATCGGGCGAATGGACTAAGGGCTACCGCTTAGGTTACTACCCTCAAATTCGTGAAGTGATGCATCGTGAGTTCGACAATATCTTCGCTGACCGCTCTAGCGTCGAGAATAGCCTAGATAAAGTCGAAGATGAGAGCAGCAAACTGCTGAAACGCTTCGCTCGTACGATGAACTAATTTGGCTTTTTAACCAAAGCAGATTACTGAGCTAAAGGCTTAATAAACCAAAGCCGTTCATTGCTCCTCACCACTTGTCACTGCGTCATTAAAAACGTAATGGCAAGGTGTGAGGAGATTCTTCACTAGCGCCATTTCTTGCTCCAAAAACTACAACTCAACTGGATGCATTCCTTTGCTATAGCGCTAGTGCTCACCGTAACTAACAGTGATAACAGTCACTAATTTTTGGGGATTACCCTGTGGAACGACGTCAGCAATTCTTTCACTCTCCGCTGCCTTACCTATTTTTGGCGCCTCAGATACTCATCATTGCGGTTTTCTTTATCTACCCTGCGGCAAAGGCAGTTTACCTGTCCTTCATGCTAGAAGACCCTTGGGGCACCTCATCGATATTCGTGTGGTTCGAAAACTATCAGATGCTATTCGAATCGAGCGAGTATTTGAACTCGATTGGCTTCACATTAATGTTCGCAATCGTGGTCTCTTTCTTATCGCTTGCCTTAGCGCTGCTGCTCGCGGTTAAAGCCGACAACATCATTCACGGACAAGGCGCTTACAAGGTCACTCTTACTTGGGTTTACGCGGTTGCTCCTGCGATTGCAGGCGTAATCGGTGCTTTCTTGTTTAACCCACACATTGGCGTGTTTACCGAGATATTTGCGGTTATAGGTTGGGACTTTAGCTTCCAAACCGACCCTGTGGATGCCACGTTTGCTCTGATTTTGGTTTCGGTGTGGAAACAGGTTTCGGTGAATTTCATCTACTTTCTAGCTGGACTTCAATCGATCTCTTACGCCGTAAAAGAAGCGGCAATGCTCGATTGTGTCAGCGACTCAAAACGTTTCTGGACCATTACTTTCCCGCTACTCGCACCTACAGGCTTCTTTCTTCTGGTCATCAACCTCACCTACTCGTTCTTTGAAACCTTTGGCGTGATCGACACCATGACCAATGGAGGCCCGGGTGGCGGCACAACGTCGTTGGTGTACAAGGTCTATCGAGACGGGTTTGTTGGCGCAGATTTAGGCGGCAGCTCTGCGCAGTCAGTTGTGTTGTTGCTATTGGTGCTCACTCTTACATTTATCCAGTTTCGCGTTGTAGAAAAGCGTGTTCATTACTAACCCACTACAGCTAGGTTTTAACGCGACAGGAGTTATTTATGAAAAGTAATAAGGTCTCTGACCACCTAATTTTAATTGCTGGGATGCTGTTTATGTTGGTCCCTATTTGGCTAATCTTCGCCAGCTCGACGCATAACCCGAACACCATTGTCAGCGAAGGCCTGCAATGGGTACCAGGCGATAACTTTACGGCCATTTATAGCGAAGCTTGGAACAAAAGCATGGGCTTCAGTGGCGAAGTCACCGCCAGCAAAATGATCTCCAACTCGATGATCATGGGGCTAGGTTTTGCGATCGGTAAGATCATCATTTCGATGATGGCTGCGTATGCTTTGGTCTACTTCAGACTGCCTTATGCTACAGCTTGGTTCTGGTTGATCTTCGTGACGCTTTTGCTGCCATTAGAAGTGCGCATTATCCCTTCCTATGAGGTTGTCGCTGGGCTTGGGCTTCTTAATAGCTACACAGGTTTAATTCTGCCTTTGATCGCCTCAGCCACCGCGACGTTCTTTTTTAGGCAGTTCTTCAAAACCATCCCCGATGAATTGTTAGAAGCCGCTCAGCTAGATAACGCAGGTCCATTTCGATTCTTTGTCGACATCTTATTGCCACTGTCTAAAACCATGATTGCCGCAATCTTCATCATCATGTTTGTGGTGGGTTGGAACCAATATCTGTGGCCAATCATGATGACCACGGACGAAGGCTACAACACCATCGTGATGGGCATCAAACAAGTACTCAACAACATCAATGAAACCAGTTTACCGCGCTACGACTATGTTTTTGCCATGGTGATTTTAGCTATGTTACCACCCGTTTTAGTGGTGGTTGTATTTCAGCGTTGGTTTGTAAAAGGGCTAGTAGAAAGTGAAAAATAATAACGACACAAATCAAATGAATGATAACCGCATTCAATCACTCGCTGAGTACAAGATGTCTCACCTGCCTTCTCACCGAGCTATCCACAAAAATACAGAGGACACCCCGATGCCAAAGTTAAAACAAACGTTAGGGCACACCCAAGCCACTCACAACCATACGCACAAAGCACCTACCATGTTAGGCATCAAAAACTTGGTAAAGACTTATGAGAACGGTCATCGTGCAGTGAAAGATGTCTCGCTTGATATCGAAAAGGGTGAATTTCTTGTATTAGTTGGCCCATCGGGCTGCGGCAAATCTTCTATCCTACGTTCAATTGCGGGTCTGGAAAGCATCTCTGGCGGTGAGATTCACTTGGGCGGCCGTCGTGTTGATAACGAAAAGCCAGCTCAACGAGATATCGCAATGGTCTTTCAAAATTACGCACTCTACCCTCACATGACGGTATACAAAAACCTCGCTTATGGTTTAAAGAACCGAGGCGTCAGCCAACACGTGATTGAAGAGAAGATTGAGAAAGTCGCCAAGACACTGAAAATCGAAGAGTATCTAGACCGCAAGCCAGCCAAGCTTTCGGGTGGTCAGCGCCAGCGCGTTGCTATGGGACGAGCGATTGTACGCGACCCTCAACTGTTCCTGTTTGACGAGCCTTTGTCTAACCTAGATGCCTCATTGCGCGCTCACATGAGGTTAGAAATCAAAAAGCTACAACGCGAGCTAGGCGTAACCAGTGTTTACGTGACTCATGACCAAGTCGAAGCCATGACACTGGCAGATAGAATCGTGGTTCTCAACAAAGGTCAGATAGAACAAGTCGGCACACCAAGAGAAGTTTACCACCAGCCTGCCAGTACCTTTGTGGCAAGCTTTATTGGCAGCCCCGCGATGAACTTCCTAACTGCCACGCTCGATGATGGCTATCTTGAAATCGGCGAGCAACAAATGTATCTGCCAGAGTACGCGCACGTTAAGGACGCGACTATCACGCTTGGCATTCGCCCTGAACACTCTGAGGTTTGTTCCGAATTAAAGATGAACACCTTGCCTCTCGAACTGCGTATCAGTGTGGTTGAGCCGTTGGGGCCGAATCAATTGGTTCATGGCCTTGTGAACGACCAACCCTTTATCGCCGTCACGCCTGAAACGACACTATGCCAAGTACTGCCGCTCGGATTAAGCATTGATAAATCCAACCTGCATATTTTTGACAGTCGTGGGAAGCGTATTCAGCCGAATAACTTTACTTCACAAGAGTCACGCGAAGAGGCGACAAGCATAACGACGGCTCTCGCTTAATCGAGTACACTGATATTTAATGCGTTTTTACGGTGCGTCTTTAAGAAGGATTAATTATGTCGTCTATCATCGTAGGTCATCGGGGTGTAGCAGGTACTCACCCAGAAAATACCAAAGCAAGCATTGAACAAGCCGCTAAACTCGGCTTGAAATGGATTGAAGTAGATATTCAGCCAACTCAGGATGATCAACTTGTGGTTTGTCACGACCACACCCTTGAGCGCTGCAGTGATGGCAAGGGTCGTGTCGACGAACACACCCTTGCAGAACTGCGTCAGCTCGATTTTGGCAGTTGGAAGTCTGAGCAGTTCGCTGGTGAAAGAATATTGACGTTGGAAGAGTTGCTCGCGCTTGTTGAACAGCATGATCTCAGCGTGAACTTAGAGATCAAAGTCGACAGTCGACATCAAGCGCCTCATGTCGTTGATTTGCTGCATACCGAGTTGATTCGTTCAAATCTAGACACCGACAGAGTGCTGCTTTCAAGTTTCAGCCATCAAGTCGTTTCTGAAATGGCTCGTCACCTGCCGAGATACCGCGTAGGTCTGATCACCGAGCAACTGACTCAAGCCGACTTGATGTTGATTGACGAGGTTAAAGTGTTCAGCTGTCACATGAACTACGAGCATGTGAATCAGAGCGATCTTGATACACTGAGTGAAGCAAACATTCAAACTTGGTGCTACACAGTAAACGATCCGTCTCACTTCAAATTCATCTCAAAAGTAGATGCCGTATTCACTGATTTTCCGAATCAATTTACCTCTATAAATTGACCAAACAAATACCGCAAAAACAACCCCGAGAGACTTTAAAATTAACTCTCGGGAAACCTTAAAATTAGGTAGCAAACACAAGTGAGTAGGAGTACATTCCGCTACTCACTTGGTTTCATTAGCTCGCTCTATACAGACAGCTTCATTGGTTACTTAATTTATGGATCTCATTTTTAGTCCAACCTTCCCAATTTTGGGTGCAATCTTCATTTTCGCCGCTATTGTTCGTGGCTTCTCAGGTTTCGGTTTCACCTTAGTGGCATTGCCATTAAGTGCGTTATTCGAGCCTGTTATCGAACTGGTTCCCGTCTTCATGTTGATCGATCTCCTAGGCAATGTTCAATTACTGCCTAAAGTTCGAAAGCATGTTAACTGGCGCTGGGTTTTAAAGGTATTTATCCCTTGTTTTGCCTTCACACCAGTCGGCTTACTTCTGCTTAAATCCGTTAGCCAAGACACGATCATCTTGATCATCAGTGCCTTCATTTTTGCGTCTGCACTTATGATCTACAAAGGTTTCCAGTACAAAAGCGAACCTAGATTTACTCCCTATATTCTAGGAAGCCTTGCGGGTGTAATGAACGGCGCGGCTTCGATGTCAGGGCCTCCAATTGGCACTCATGCATTAGCAAGCCCAGTCGCTCCGCACATTGCCAGAGCAGGCCTGATAGCCTTCTTTGTATTAGCTGATTCCACTGCGTTTGTTTCGGCATCTATCGCTGGGTTAGTCGACCGCGATGTAGTTTGGCTGACTCTCGCGCTTCTACCAAGCAGCATGTTTGGCGGTTATGTGGGTTCTAAACTGTTCGAAAGATTTGGTGGAGCGAAGTTTAAGCCAGTCACCATTGCATTGCTGATTGTGATTGCAATATTCAGTGCAGGTCGAGTCTTACTGTAACGGCTTTAGCGTTTAATTTTGGACGTTGCTTTTACGAATTGGTTTCGCGAATTGATTGCGCTAATTGACTGCGGAAAGTGATTAAGAAAACTGGGTACCAATGACTACCATTCGATATGGATAGGGGTACCCATTTTTACAAGTTGGAGAAACTCATCCATATCTTGATTGGTTAACGCGATACAGCCATCCGTCCAATCAAAACTTTGAATAAAGCTCGGCGAACGACGCTCGCCGTTTTTGATGCCATGGATTTTGATGTTTCCTCCAGGATCTACATCATTTTGCTCTGCCCATTGCATATCCGAAGGTTGCGGATAGTTAATATGTACTGAGCGATAAAAGTCCGACTCTTCCATCACATAATCGAGCTGGTATTCCCCTTCCGGCGTTCGGTTGTCCCCTTCAAAGCGTTTATGCCCTTTCGGTTGTTTGCCTAGCGCAATACGAAACTCCTGAATCACCTCTTCACCTTTTAGCAGATACATCCTACGTTTCGATTTATCGACTTTAACTAACGTAACCACTTGCGACAGCGAATCTATCTCAGATGCGCTATCCGGTACGTTGTAAAACTGTCGAGAGGAACTTTGAGGTGGACGTTTCGATGACCCTTGAGAAAACTGAGCTACCTTTTCATCAGGGCTACTGTTAAGAACATCATCCACAATAATCACATGCTCGGAGTTTGAGCTCGTGGAAGAGGTTGAGTTAGATGAAGACGTTGAGACACGTTGAGAATGAGCCGGTGCAGACTCGAATACGATGGTTTCGATAGCGGTCGCGTCAGAGACTATTTTCTCGACCACGACTTGCTCAGCATTCGCGTTCGAAGCCACAAACAGTAAACACAGTGATAAAGGCAGAAACAGACGCACCTTTAGATCTCCTCAAAACGCATGGACATGGTTCGTGACTGAGTTTCCATTCCTAACGACTCATAGAAACCCTGAGCTTGTTGGTTAAACTCCATTACCTCCAACCTAAGTTCTATCGCTCCTCTCGCCTGCGCCCATTGATTAAAAGACTTCATTAACGCTCGACCAGCACCTTTGCTCTGAACCTGATCGTTCACCACAATCGTATTGACCCTTGCCACCTTGTGCGGCTGAATAAAACTGACGCCTTTGTTCTGCGTTACCTTACCCGCTAAAAAGCCAACGACTTGCTTGTCGTCTACTGCAACCAAGAAAGCGACAAGTGGGTCAAGCATCAAACCTAACCAATACTCTTCACTGTCGGCCAAGCCTTGTGACGCTGGTGCAAATACCATAGGCGCACCAAGATGATGTTGACGGTTTATCTGCTCAGAGAGCGCTAAGATCGCGTTAATATCAGTTACCTTGGCCGTCCGGATTTGCATATCATCACCTTGTTTGAATTCAATAACACCTTAGCAAAAATGGCTTAGTTGTGCACCGTTACACTGGTCAACTCAGACGCTCTGTGAAGGCTGAACATTAATATTAGGCACTATGTTTAGGGAAATTGTTCCGTAAATCTCAGGCACATTGCCAGCCGTTGAGTGCTACTATCTCTGCAGAATCAATATACTAACGACGACTAACGACTGGATACCTATATGATTAAGTTTGCTGTAATTGGAACCAATTGGATTACACAAAAGTTTGTTCAAGCTGCGCACGAATCTCAATCGATGCAACTTGCTGCGGTTTACTCTCGAAATCTAGACAGCGCGGCACAGTTCGCCCAAGAATTTGACGTTGAAACCACGTATGACTCACTCGACGCATTGGCCAATGACAACACTGTAGAAGCCGTGTACATCGCTTCCCCTAACTCACTGCATTGCGAGCAATCTATCTTCATGATGGAACACGGCAAGCATGTTATCTGTGAAAAGCCGGTTGCATCAAATATTGATGAAGCAACACGCATGTTCGAAGTCGCTGAGAAAAACGGTGTGGTGCTGTTTGAGGCGTATAAATCTCAATTCCTACCGAACTTTAAGCAAGTTCAACTTGGGTTAGAAAAGATTGGCAAGGTACATAAAGCACACATCAACTACTGCCAGTATTCATCGCGCTACCAAAAATACCTAAACGGCGAGAACCCAAATACCTTCAACCCAGCTTTTTCTAACGGCTCATTGGTCGATATTGGCTTTTACTGTGTTGCCGCGACAGTCGCGCTATTTGGCAAACCTGAAAACGCACAGGCTTCTGCAAAGCTACTTGATTCAGGTGTCGATGCTCATGGCTGTGCGATCTTCCAATACCCTGAGTTTGATGTGACCCTTGCGCACTCCAAAGTCAGCGACTCTTATGCGCCAAGCGAGATCCAAGGTGAATTAGGGGCGATCATCATCGATCACATCGCTGAATGTACTGACGTTAAGATCCGCTACCGCGATGGCACGGTAGAAAACCTTACTCAAGCACAAAGCGAAAACTCCATGAGTTACGAAGCGCAGGCCTTTGCTAGCTGCATTGCTGGCGACAACGCAACACAAGCGCAGGCCCAACTGCGCGCTTTAACGGTTGCGAAGTTAATTACAGAGATGCGCCAACAAGTTGGTGTAGTGTATCCAGCGGATAAATAACGTCGCAGCGTAAGTTAACAAACTGATTTTTAATACATAATTATTTATACATAACTGAATTTAATCTTTACGACAAATAACCGGATTAGTTGATTGAGGTCCCATCTGTTTAAATCCGCGTTCGATATCTATCGTATTTATTTAATTTATTGAAGGTGTGTAAAGTGTTTTCAGTTGATGATCGCGTTGTAGCAACAAAAGGTGTTGAACTAGGTGAAATGGTAGTAACTGGCCTAAGTGCTGGTGGCGGCTACGTTCACGTTACAACGGTAGAAGGCGCAATGACGCTTACTTACCCAGCGCAAGATCTTAAAAAAGCATAGTTTAACCACTCTGCCCTTTTAGTAGTCACTCTACTAAAGGTAACAAAATTGAGGCTTTGGCTGACTTCACTCTTCTGCATTAGAGTAAGCAGCCAGAGCCTTTTTTATGCCCGTCATTTACCCACCAGCTTTCTCATTCGCTTACTCGTTACAATAAAACCGCACTCAACTGACAATAGAATTAGGCAACGAGTTTCTACACTAGGTGCTTATTCTCATCGTTCTCTTGATATTCCCGTGCACTTAATCGCAGTGAATAGTTCTTGTTAACAAAGGCTTATTGTCTGCGAAAGTTTCTGGTACATTAGCATCATCTTATACTAAGAATGACCCGAATGAGAGAAGCTATGAAGCTTTACATTTACGATCACTGCCCTTTCTGTGCAAGAGTCTCCTACATTGCTCAATCGCTAGGCTTGAACATTGAGCTTGTTTCCGTCGATTATGATGATGCCCAAACCCTTATCGATCTGATCGGTAAAAAGATGGTACCCGTCTTACAAAAAGACGATGGCTCTATCATGGCAGAGAGCCTAGATATCATCGCGTACTTCATGGACTTGAAATCAAGCGATGAGCAGCGTGTGCCATCTGAGCAAGTGACTGTGTTCCAAACTCGCGCATTCCCTCTTACTCAACAGATTGGACGCCCACGTTGGTGGAACCTCGACTTGGCTGAATATCGCTCTGCTGGAGCCAAAGAAGCTTGGCGTGCCAGTAAAGAGACCGAAGGTTTTAACTTTGAAGAACTGTTAGAAAAGACGCCTCAGTTCGTTCAACTGATTAACCCATTACTGAAAGATGCCGAACTCTTACTGGATCTAGAGAATGGTGAGTCATCACTGCCTCTAGTCGATCAAGCGGTGTATTTCTCGATGCTTCGTGGCTTTTGCGTAGAACCAAGCATCACATGGCCACCAGCACTTGAACGCTGGTTAGAAAAGAAAAGTGAAACGCTAAAGCTGTCTTTACTTCGCTAGAAAGCTATCTCGATTAAGAAAGCAAGCTCTGATTAAGAAAACAAGCTCTGACTCGCAAGCGACTACAACGAGCACAAACAAAAAATCGAAGCTCTCAGGTGTAAACTGCGAGCTTCGATTTTCTTTTATCTGGCCATTCTATTTCTCTAAGGCTTTGTCTTACAGCAGACGCCTTCTCAAACCTGTTCGCTCCAAGATTCGTGTCGAAATTTCTTCAACCGATAGTGAAGAGGTGTTGATGTAAGGTATCGCTTCTCGACGGAACATCGCCTCTACCGTTTGCAATTCATACAAACATTGTGAGTCACTGGCGTATTCGCTGCCTGCTAAGCGGTTCTCACGAATTTCAGTGAGCCTTTCTGCATCAATGGTCAAACCAAACAGCTTATGTCGGTAAATCTCAAACTCTGGCAACAGCTTTAAGCGTGCCAAGTCATCGTGGATAAATGGGTAGTTTGCTACGCGTAAGCCAAACTGCATCGCCATATACAAACTTGTTGGTGTTTTGCCACTTCGAGAAACACCCAACAAGATGATGTCGGCTTCTTCCAGCCCTTTTAGCGTGATGCCATCATCATGCGCGAGCGTGTACTCAATCGCAGCAATACGGTCGAAATACTTCACCGAGTCCTTGTTTACACTGCGTGAGCGCTGCAACTTAGGAACAGGCGCCATCTGAATGTCATCCTGTACTTTCTGCACGATGCTCTCTAACACGTCATAACAGTGCGCGGGCGCTTCTAGCAATTTGGTTTTGATATCAGGTATCACAATCGAAAAGAACACTAGCGGTTCTAATCCGGTATCACGATACGAAATTTCAATCTCTTTTAATAAATCAGAAAGTTTGTCCTCACTTTCCACAAACGGAAAGGTTTTTTCATTGGCTTTAAAAGGGAATTGACCTAGAACAACATGCCCTAAAGTCTCACATGTTATGGCCGTTCCATCAGAAACATAGAATACATCACGACTTTGAATATCAATTTGCATTTTTTATTTAATGTTTAAAATTATTTTGAGTAGGATGGTAACCATAATATAGATAATAAAACCCTGCTGACTATTACGTCCCCCACAGCTTTAGAAAATAATTTACATTTTTTTAAACTGATACGTAATCGTTTGCCTTTAAATCCCTACAATGCTTGCTATGTTTCTGGAGAAATAAATGCAAAATAATACCCTATGGTTCAATGGCCTATCCATGGAAGATGTCGACAAAGTCGGCGGTAAGAACGCCTCACTGGGCGAGATGGTTTCTAACCTGTCCAATGCTGGTGTTTCTGTACCTAATGGTTTTGCTACCACCTCTTATGCGTTTAACGACTTTCTTGATTACAAAGGTCTTGATGAGCGCATTCACCAACTACTTGATGAACTTGATGTTGAAGACGTTGACGCACTGCGTAAGACAGGTGCAACGATTCGACAATGGGTTCTAGACGCACCCTTCCCAGAATCACTAGAGCAAGACATCCGTGATAACTACCGCGAGCTAATCGAAGACAACGAAGAATTGTCTGTAGCTGTGCGTTCATCTGCAACCGCAGAAGACCTTCCAGATGCTTCATTCGCAGGCCAGCAAGAGACCTTCCTTAACGTGAAAGGTATCGACGCGGTACTCGAAGCAACCAAGCACGTTTACGCGTCTCTGTTTAACGACCGAGCTATCTCTTACCGTGTACACCAAGGCTTTGACCACCGTGGCATTTCATTGTCTGCGGGTATTCAACGCATGGTTCGCTCAGACAAAGCCTCTTCAGGTGTGATGTTTACGCTTGATACTGAGTCAGGCTTCGACCAAGTCGTGTTCATCACTTCTTCTTGGGGTCTTGGCGAAATGGTTGTACAGGGCGCAGTGAACCCAGATGAGTTCTACGTGCACAAGCCAATGTTAGAAGCAGGCCACCAGCCTATCGTGAAGAAGACCTTTGGTTCTAAGTTGATCAAGATGATCTACTCGACCAATCAAGAGATCGGTAAGCAAGTCGACATCATTGATACTGACGAGCAAGAGCGTAACCAGTTCTCACTGAACGATGAAGAGATCAAAGAGTTAGCAAAACAAGCGATGATCATCGAGAAGCACTACCAACGTCCAATGGACATTGAGTGGGCGAAAGATGGCATCGACGGCAAGCTTTACATCGTTCAGGCTCGCCCAGAAACCGTATGCTCTCAAAGCGACCAAAACGTTATCGAGCGTTACGAGCTAAACAACAAGGCGGATGTCTTGGTTGAAGGCCGCGCTATCGGTCAGCGTATCGGCTCTGGCCCTGTTCGCTTGGTTGATTCTCTAGACCAAATGTCACTGGTTCAAGAAGGCGACGTGCTGGTAACTGACATGACAGACCCAGACTGGGAACCTGTGATGAAGAAAGCGTCTGCGATTGTGACTAACCGTGGTGGCCGTACTTGTCACGCTGCGATCATTGCTCGCGAGCTTGGTATCCCAGCAATCGTTGGTTGTGGCAGCGCAACAAGCAGCCTAAACGATGGCGATACCGTGACAGTGTCATGTTCAGAAGGCGAAACAGGCTACGTTTACAACGGCGAACTCGATTTTGAAATCAAACGTTCTGAGGTTGATGAGCTACCAATGCTACCAACCAAAGTAATGATGAACGTGGGTAACCCAGATCGTGCCTTCGACTTTGCACAAATCCCGAACGAAGGTGTTGGCCTTGCTCGTCTAGAATTCATCATCAACAAGATGATCGGTATTCACCCTAAAGCGCTGCTTAACTTCGATGCACAAACGGATGAGCTAAAAGCGGAAATCAACGAACGTATTCGTGGCTACAAAGATCCTATCGATTTCTACGTAAGCAAATTAACAGAAGGCATCGCGACTATCGCTTCTGCATTCTGGCCTAAGCGTGTGATCGTACGTATGTCTGACTTTAAGTCGAACGAGTACAGCAACCTAGTCGGCGGTAAAACGTTTGAACCGCATGAAGAGAACCCAATGCTGGGCTTCCGTGGTGCATCTCGTTACATCTCACCAGTATTCGAAGACTGTTTCGAGCTAGAAACTCAAGCGATCAAACGCGTTCGCAACGAAATGGGCCTTAAGAACGTTGAAATCATGATCCCATTCGTTCGTACTCCAAGCGAAGCGGCATCGGTTATCGACATTCTGGCTAAATTCGACCTTCGCCGTGGCGACCAAGGTCTGAAAGTGATCATGATGTGTGAGCTACCATCGAACGCAATCTTGGCTGATGAGTTCTTGAAGTACTTCGATGGCTTCTCTATCGGCTCAAACGACATGACGCAACTGACACTTGGCCTCGACCGAGATTCAGGCGATGTGGCACACCTCTTCGATGAGCGTAACCCAGCCGTGAAAGCAATGCTGAAAATGGCGATCGATGCGGCAACCAAAGCGGGTAAATACGTGGGTATTTGTGGCCAAGGCCCATCTGACCATGACGACCTAGCAGAGTGGTTAATGGAGCAAGGCATCAGCTCTGTTTCACTAAACCCGGATACGGTTATCGATACGTGGTTGAAGCTAGGTAACGTTGCTAATAAATAAGTAAATAAGTAAATAAGTAAATAAGTAAATAAGTAACGCTTCACGCGGTACCTTAACGACAAAAGCCAGTCACGTTGACTGGCTTTTTTAGGTTCTTTCCAAATTAGCTGGCTAGAGCGCTAGAAGTAGTATCTCACACCAACCCAAGCTTCGGTTTGCCAACCATTCGGCATTGGCACACCTTTCACATCAACATCCGCTTTGGTAATGTCATAGCGCGTATTCAACCACCAAGTTCTTGCAGTGTTCATCGGCACATTTAACGATGTTTTAAATGAGAAGTTTTGCATGTCGATATCATCACCAGAAAGATCTTGCCACTCAGGAACCAAAGACACATAAGCGCCAGAGTCACCGAGATGCTTCGCGGTAATCAAACCAAGCGAGTATCCCGTTAAATCATCTTTAGATGAAGTGACGCCAGGGATCTCCATACTACCAGTCATCAGTCCTGCTCTTGGAAATACCAGGAATCCACCGGTATAAGCTGGATTAATCGCAACAACACCGCCAACCGACAATAAGTCATTTTTAATACTGTTGCGCGTATTAATATAATCTAATGAAAGACCCACTTTAGGCGTAGCTTTCGTCCCTGTTTCAAAGACGTGGAAGTACTGAATTCTAGAGTTGCTGTACTCTGTACCGAATTTGTCTGGATCGCGAAGCGCTGTGTTGCTTTCATCGACAAACGTCCCTTCGGCCAGTAGGGCAAACTGCTGACCGTTTTCTAAACCGCCAGAAACTTGCCCTTGAAATTGGATATCTGAACTACCATTCAGCATCAATGCAGCTTGAGTATAAACTTTAGTGACATCAGCAGGATCGATAACACGTTCGGAATCTGAATCGGCATGTGCAGGAAGGGCTAGACCTAAACTCAACGGGATTAATAGAGCAAACTTTTTCATTATATCTCTCGAAAGTCGTTTGCTTCCTCCTTGAAGCCTGGAACATCCTGTTAGGTAATAAATAGATTACTTGTCAGCAAGTAGTTTTGCTGCCGAACGCATTAGTGCAGGGCCTTTATTCTCACCAAAACCTGAGTGGTATGGGTTGGTTGAGAACATCACACCCACAAAGTCACGTGCAGGATCGATGTAAATAAATTGGCCTAGGTTGCCACTTTTCGACATTGCACCGTCATTGAAAATGAAATCAAATTGGTATGCGTTGTAGTCTGCTTTTTCGTTGTATGCGTGCAGTGAACTGCTCTCTTTGCTAGTACCTACGAATGCTTTTGGATCACCGCCGTTGCGGATACGATCAATCACAGCTTGTGACACCACTGGCTCATCAGCCACCGCTTTCCAGCTAGGTGTAAATAGTGTTCCCCAGCGAGCCATGTCTTCTACCGTTGATGAAACCAAGCCAACCGCGATCGCCATGCCATCTGGCGTCAAGTTGAATTGCATTGGTTGACGTGCGTGCACTTTTGACCAAACACGATCTTCGAATACTTGAGTCCAAGTTTTGTTCTCAACGTTTTCAACTAACTTAGTCAGCACCATGGTGTTGATAGATGCGTAACGGAAATGGTCACCGGCTTTTTCACCTTCCAGTTTCTGTGCACCTTGAGCCACTTCCATCCAAGTTTCCATTTCACCCGTTTTTGCACGAGGTGAGTTAAACGATGCCGCAAAGAAACGCACCACATCAGAGTCTGGGTTCAAGATAGACTCTAATGTCTCTTCATTGTCTAGCGCGGTCGACATGTTCAGAACTTGGTGTACTGTGATGCCATCCCAGTTCGTTCCTTTCAATTCAGAAACATACTCAGCGATCTCTTTTTCAGGGTCGACTTTGCCCTCTTCCACTAACATTGCGATCACTGTGCCAACCGTCGTTTTTGCTGTAGATGCCCAAACGTGCGTATCTGTCGGCTTCATACCTGGGTAAGCTTCGTAAACGATCTCCCCTTTGTGAATCAACATAAAGCCTTGGGTACGGAACTGTTCATCCGCCAAGTACTCATCCATTGTCAACTGACCTTTGCTTTCAGTATCAACTTTCAGTGCAGCGAGTCGTGGGTCGATATTTTTGACTAAAGGCTTGTACTCTTCGTTTGGAGCCGCCAGTGCCGTTGGTAGAAACTCACTCATGTGCATGTTGTAGTAAACGCTGTGGTCGCCGCCCATCTGCCAATGAAAGTTATTGAATAACTCACGAGCTGAGTCAGTAAAACTTGGGGTAAATGCTGTGCTCGCCTCTTTCACGGTCAAGGTAACTTGAGCACCTTCAACTTTCAGAGCTTCTTCAACTGGGTTTGCTGCAAGAGCAAATGATGATGGGGTCGCTAACGATACTAGAACGGCAATGTGTTTAAGTTTCATAATTGTTCTCCTGTTTGGGTTAGGAAAAGTATAGGGAGATGCGCTACACTTAATTAGGTCACTTGATGACATTTAATGGTAGGCACAAAACAATGAAAGCATCATCGAACACCACCAGCATACTGCTCACTTCGACCAGTAACATTGCTCCATATATTCAGTATTGTGACAAACATAGACTGGATTGGCGCACCGTCGCCGTTGCGTGCGGTCTACCCATTGAACTGACACAATCCAATCAATGGCTTCCTACACAAGACGTGATTCGCTTCATTCATGGCCTTGAGCGTAAGTTTGGCTATTCGATAGGGATTGAGGTTGGACGTAAGGCCTCTCTAGAGCAATTGTCACCTGAGCTAGACCGAAAAATTGAACAATGCACTTCTCTCGAGCAAGCGGTACGCTGCTTGATTACTGAAATATCGACCTTAAGTAATCACGTCACCATATGGACGGAAAAAAGCGATGGATTGTGGTGGCTGTGTCATCGAAGTTGCTATGACCCATCGACCTCAGGTTTTGAACAAGCAGAATGGTTTCGCGCCCTGACCGTGATTAGCCTATGCCGTAAGTTCATTGACAATCGCTGGCAACCATCACACGCCAAGTTGGTCTCTAAGCACAACAGCGCACGTAAATTACCTAAGCATTTCTTTGATTCTGATATTCAGTTTGAACAGCAATACGGTGCGTTCTCGATTCCGCTGCCCGATGATTATCGTGCCATTTCAGAACGAAATAGTACCCAAGATTGGCATCACGCTGTCGAGATATTAATAGACACCTATGCGACTCTACCTTGGTTCAATATTGAGTGGTTTGCGACCATGCTCGGCATGACAAAACGAACGCTGCAGAGAAACCTGAAGAGCAAAAACATTCTCTTTAAACAAGCCAAAGAACAAGTTCGGGAAGCTAAAGCAAAACAGCTACTTGAAGAGACCAACCTTTCTGTTCAAGACATCAGTTGGCAAGTGGGTTACAGCGACTTGAGTAATTTCAATCGTGCATTCAAAGGTTGGGTTGGAGTCACGCCACCAAGTTATCGGGATAAAGCGAAACATTAGAAATAGTCGAATGGAAAACCTTTAGACCCAATCCGCTAATATAAAACTCAGAAACAAGATACGACACCTTAAATTTCAATAAGCGAACGCATAAAGTTGCATTGCACAATGCTCACCTACCGATGAAACTGTGCAAAGGTAATATCGATAGATTTAATGACATTTATTGGTATCGAGCTAACGTTACGTTATCCTTTACGCAATTCTTCATTGAATGGATTGTCACTACGACAAACCTACCTTCAAGACTGATAAGAGTGTTATGAATTCTACGACCGCAACTCCCTCGCCTTCTCTTGGCCGACAACTCTATACAATGACATGGCCAATGCTGTTTGGGGTGCTCTCCCTGATGAGCTTCCAACTTATAGACAGTGCTTTTATTGGCCAGTTAGGCGTACTGCCGCTCGCGGTTCAAGGCTTCACGCTACCAATTCAGATGATCATTATCGGGATTCAAGTCGGACTAGGCATCGCGACAACGGCTGTGATCGCGAGAGCTATTGGGGCTAACGAGATACGCTATGCCAAACAGCTCGGCGGATTAGTCGTTGCGATGGGCAGTGTGAGTGTCGCGCTGTTCTCGGTCATCATCTATCTGTTGCGTGGTCCTATTTTACAACTCCTCGATGCACCACCGACGGTACTGCCGATCATTGATTATTACTGGATCTATTGGCTGGTAAGCTCTTGGACAGGCGCACTGCTCTACTTTTTCTACAGTGTGTGTCGTGCCAATGGTAATACCATGCTGCCCGGTTCGATGATGATCGCGACCAGCATCATCAACTTGATATTGGACCCGATTTTCATATTCACGCTCGACATGGGCATCAACGGAGCCGCGATTGCGACCATCTTGGCGTTCGGTGCGGGTATCTTTATCGTTGCTCCTAAGGTAACTAAGAAGCATTGGATGACATTCGACTGGCACGATCTTGATATCGGCAAGAGTATTCGTTCTATAGGAAACATCATGGGGCCTGCGATGATCAGTCAGCTACTGCCACCAGTCTCTTCGATGCTCGCCACCAAACTGCTTGCAGGCTACGGCACAGCAGCCGTTGCAGCTTGGGCGCTAGGTTCACGTTTTGAGTTCTTTTCGATTGTTGCAGTGCTTGCTCTGACTATGTCGATGCCACCTATGATTGGCCGAATGTTGGGAGAAAAGAACCTAGGGAACATACGTAGTCTTGTGAAGATTGCCGTGATGTTTGTATTAGGATTCCAATTGGTGATCGCACTGGTAACTTGGATGTTCTCTGGCGGGTTGGCAAATCTCATGACCAGCGAAGACGAAGTCTCGACCATTTTGAACTACCACTTACTTATCGTTCCTATCAGTTTAGGGCCGTTGGGTATCTGTATGCTGATGGTTTCTATCTCGAATGCGCTTGGTAAGTCTTATAGTGCCTTAACGATATCAGCACTGCGCCTGTTCGCCTTCTTCTTGCCTTGCTTGTGGATTGGTTCGCAGCTTGCTGGTATTGAAGGCCTGTTCTGGGGTGCCATGGTGGGTAATGTGCTTGCCGGTACATGTGCTTGGTTTATGTACCAACGCGCACTTGGGCAAGTCGAGGCTAAGCTTTCTAATTAATCAGTTAGCGAACTAAACGGCTTGCCAGCTAAACCGCTATAAAGTTATTAAACGAAAAAGCAGCCACTTAGGCTGCTTTTTTAGTTTCAGACTTAAAATATATTGGGGTTAGACTTGCTCAAAGTAAGCCAAAAACTCACCGCAATCTTTTTGGAATGGTGGCAATATTTCTGCTAGTGTTTCATCATCCCAATGCCACCATTCAAAGCTTTCTAATCGCCCGGCATAGCTAGGAGCATCAAACCGAGGACGCAGTTGCCAAACGCAATCGAGTATGGCGGTACGCCTTAAGCAGCGGTTGCCAACGAAAACAATCAACATAAATGAGTTAATCATTCCATTGTATCAAAGTACTTCACCAGCCTAAAACTGCAGTACTTCAGTTTCATTCGGGACCATTTTAAAAGGAAGTTATACCAATTAAAGTAAAA
>NZ_JBFROW010000061.1:0-23240 GCF_041471665.1 Vibrio sp. 10N.261.51.F11
GCTTTAACTGATCGGCATTATTCCACATGAAGGTCTTTTTTTATGGCATCTGGAATAGGGTTGAGGTTTCAATGTGGCGACAAATGCGAGAGTTTCTCAACATTGGAGCCTTAATTGGTAAGGGATCGGTCACTTTTTACCTTTATGTAAAAAGATACGGGAAAAAATAGATTTTTTTTATTTATTCCCTTGAAAACCAGTTTGCAGCCCTTATCTATGGTGCATACGAAAGCAAATTACATTTGCACTTAAATTTTGTGTATTAGGGTTGAATCCCTGATTACCGCCCCCCACATATGTGGGTATAGCAAAAAACTAATATAGATTATATTTCGGAGATAGCCTGATGGGTCGAATCATTGGTATTGATTTAGGTACTACTAACTCTTGTGTTGCTGTTTTAGACGGCGACAAACCACGCGTACTAGAAAATGCTGAAGGCGAACGCACAACAGCATCGGTAATCGCATACACTGACGGCGAGACGCTAGTTGGTCAACCTGCGAAACGTCAAGCAGTTACTAACCCTCAAAACACGCTATACGCAATTAAGCGTCTAATCGGTCGTCGTTTTGAAGATGAAGAAGTTCAACGCGATATCGAAATCATGCCTTTCAACATTGTTAAGGCTGACAACGGTGATGCATGGGTTGAAGCGCAAGGCCAAAAAATGGCTGCTCCTCAAGTATCTGCTGAAGTTCTTAAGAAAATGAAGAAAACAGCTGAAGACTTCCTAGGCGAAGAAGTAACTGGCGCAGTAGTAACTGTTCCTGCTTACTTCAACGATGCTCAACGTCAAGCAACGAAAGATGCTGGCCGTATCGCTGGTCTAGATGTTAAACGTATCATCAACGAACCAACTGCTGCTGCTCTAGCTTACGGCCTAGACAAGCAAGGTGGTGATCGCACTATCGCTGTATACGACCTTGGTGGTGGTACATTCGATATCTCTATCATCGAAATCGATGAAGTAGAAGGCGAGAAGACTTTCGAAGTTCTTTCAACTAACGGTGACACTCACCTTGGTGGTGAAGATTTCGATAACCGCATGATCAACTACCTAGTAGATGAGTTCAAGAAAGAGCAAGGTATCGACCTTAAAGCTGATCCACTAGCAATGCAGCGTGTTAAAGAAGCAGCAGAAAAAGCGAAAATCGAGCTTTCTTCTACTACTCAAACTGACGTAAACCTACCTTACGTTACTGCTGATGCGACTGGTCCTAAGCACATGAACATCAAAGTGACTCGTGCGAAGCTTGAGTCTCTAGTTGAAGACCTAGTTCAACGTTCTCTTGAGCCACTAAAAGTTGCTCTAGCGGATGCTGACCTATCTGTAGGCGAAATCACTGACGTTATCCTAGTTGGTGGTCAAACTCGTATGCCTATGGTTCAAGCTAAAGTAACTGAATTCTTCGGTAAAGAGCCACGTAAAGACGTGAACCCTGACGAAGCTGTTGCAATGGGTGCTGCTGTTCAAGGTGGTGTACTAGCTGGTGACGTTAAAGACGTTCTACTACTAGACGTTACTCCTCTATCTTTCGGTATCGAAACGATGGGTGGCGTGATGACTAAGCTTATCGAGAAAAACACAACTATCCCTACTAAAGCGGATCAAGTGTTCTCTACAGCTGAAGACAACCAAAACGCAGTAACTATCCACGTTCTTCAAGGTGAGCGTAAGCAAGCGACTTACAACAAGTCTCTTGGTCAGTTCAACCTAGAAGGTATCCAACCAGCACCACGTGGCATGCCACAAATCGAAGTAACATTCGACCTAGATGCTGATGGTATCCTGAACGTATCTGCTAAAGATAAAGCAACAGGTAAAGAGCAGAAGATCACTATCCAAGCATCAGGCGGCCTGTCTGAGGAAGAGATCGAAGCAATGGTACAAGAAGCAGAAGCTAACAAAGAAGCGGACAAAAAGTTCGAAGAGCTAGTAACTGCACGTAACCAAGCTGACCAAATGATTCACGGCACTAAGAAGCAAGTAGAAGAAGCTGGTGAAGCTCTACCTGCAGACGAGAAAGCTAAAATCGAAGCGGCTATCACGGCACTAGAAGAAGTTAAGTCTGGTAACGACAAAGAAGCTATCGACGCTAAAGTTCAAGAACTTATGCAAGCAGCTCAGAAGCTAATGGAAATTGCTCAACAGAAAGCTCAAGCTGAACAAGCTGGTGCTGACGCTGGTGAACAACCTAAGCAAGACGACGATGTGGTAGACGCAGAGTTTGAAGAAGTTAAAGACGACAAAAAATAATTTCGTCGCAGAGTAGCCTGATTTCGTTGTCGGAAGTGCTCACCTACTAGCGTAGGCTCCGCGCTTCCACTTAGGACTCAAGCTATCTGCTTAGAAATTTGTCTCGAAGACTTATTAATACGGGCGTCAGAGGTAACTCTCACGCCCGTAAATTTGTATTTAGACTTGTCGATCTAGATAATAGCTTTATTCGGCATTTCAGCCGGCAGAACTTTTATCTAGATTGATACACAGACTACTGAAGTGATCATTCGGTAGTAGCAATTATTTTGGTGACCTAGAACATGTCAAAACGTGATTTTTACGAAGTATTAGGCGTAAGCCGCGATGCATCAGAGCGCGATATTAAAAAAGCGTACAAACGCTTAGCGATGAAATTCCACCCGGACCGTAACCAGGGTGATGAGACCGCAGCAGATAAGTTTAAAGAAGTAAAAGTAGCGTACGAGATCCTAACCGATTCTCAAAAGAAAGCAGCTTACGACCAATACGGTCATGCAGCCTTTGAACAAGGTGGCATGGGCGGCGGCGGTGGTTTCGGCGGCGGTGGCCAAGGTGACTTCGGCGATATCTTCGGTGACGTATTTGGCGACATCTTCGGCGGCGGTCGTCGTGGTGGCGGTCAACAGCGTGCACAACGTGGTTCAGATCTACGTTACAACATGGAACTTTCTCTAGAAGAAGCGGTTCGTGGTGTTTCTAAAGAAATCGAAGTACCAACACTTGTAGAGTGTGATACTTGTGACGGCAGCGGCGCGAAAGCGGGTTCTTCTGCACAAACGTGTGGCACTTGTCATGGCCACGGCCAAGTACAAATGCGCCAAGGTTTCTTTGCGGTTCAACAGACTTGTCCTACTTGTAACGGTAAAGGCAAGATCATCAAAGACCCATGTAACTCATGTCATGGTCAAGGTCGCAAACAGAAGACGAAAACACTTAACGTTAAGATCCCTGCTGGTGTTGATACTGGAGATCGTATTCGTCTATCTGGCGAAGGCGAAGCGGGAGAGCACGGCGCTCCAGCTGGCGATCTGTACGTACAAGTACACGTAAAAGAGCACAACATCTTCGAACGTGACGGCAACAACCTTTACTGCGAAGTACCAGTAAGCTTCTCTATGGCTGCTCTAGGCGGTGAAGTTGAAGTTCCAACACTGGATGGTCGTGTAAACCTTAAGGTGCCAGAAGAAACACAAACGGGCCGTATGTTCCGTATGCGTGGCAAAGGCGTGAAAGGCGTTCGTGGCGGCGGTGTGGGTGACCTAATCGTTAAACTAGTGGTTGAGACACCGGTTAAGCTAAGCGCTCGCCAGAAAGAACTACTGCGTGAATTCGAAGAAACATGTTGTGGTGAAGCGGCAAGCAAGCACAAGCCAAAGTCTGAAGGTTTCTTCAGCGGTGTTAAAAACTTCTTCGATGACCTAACTAAGTAATTGATAGTGATTTGAAAATTTTAAAGCCTGCCAGTGTGCAGGCTTTTTTGATCATCTCGTTTAGTTAAAAAATGCAGCCATGTATATGCCTAGTCATTCTTTAATCAAACCAAGGGCATTAATTTCTACTAGTTCCAGCAATCTGCAGGGGATTCTTCACCTGAAGATTTTAGCGTCATTGTTTTGGGAGTGCCTAAGCAAGAGTCACCACTTTGCCCCTTAGTTGACTGTGCCGTGGCAGTTATTATATATGCCATGCTGCTTGAACTTGCGACAGAAAATACATAGCGATCACTTGGTGATTCACATATAGTACAAGCCCCTCCTGAAACAATACTTCCCCAGCTATATACACCATTGTAAGACTGCTCAAGCGTGAGTTGGATTTTTGCCATATCAGCTAATGCTGCTGTTCTATGGGATTTTATTACATGCTCGGTATAGCTTGGGTAGGCAATAGCGGTTAGTACTCCAATAAGAGCCACTGCGATCAATAGTTCGATCAATGTCATCCCTTTGTTACTTAAGTTGTTGTTGTTACATTTATTTTTTCGAATCATCACGAGTAGTTCCTTCTCTATATTCAGCCTATTTTTCTTCGGTGGTAGCATCCTTGCAAGATTAAATACGGTTACGTATCGGTTTACATAGGAATTTGGGAAATGTCTCGCGGGTTTACCTTCTTAGAGCTACTCATAACCATATCAGTGCTCTCTATATTATTGGCAGTTGCCGCTCCAAGTTTTAGTTCGGTCTCGGAAACAGTGAAAATGCAACGGCTAGCTACCGAGCTGAATGGTTTTATGATGCAGGCGAAATCTGAGGCAGTTATGAGAAATACTGATCTTTGGGCTCATTTTCTAATGAATGGTAACTCAAATGACACCGGTGATTGGAAAATTGAATTGACTGAATTCGATGTTCCGAATACCGGTACGGCAATCCTTACAATGGAAGGAGTTTCATTTCGAAACATAGATTTCACCGTTAACTACAGTTCTGAACAAATTAAATTTAGTGGAGTAAACGGTAAAGCTAAAGATGGGCATCTCTTATTTAATATGAACTCTAAGCCTTTAAAGCTTATAACATATAGTACTTCTGGAAGAATGAGAATCTGTGGTGTGGGAGGAGACTTTTATGGTTATCAGACCTGCACTTAAGAGGCAGCAATTCGGTGCAACATTAGTCGAATTAATGATCTCTTCTATTTTGGGAATTGTAGTTATTGGAAGTGTGGGGTCGGTATTTATATCGGGACAAAACATCGCATCCGAGAGAAGTAAAGAATTATTACTATTACAACAAGTTTCAGGAGCTCTTCAATACTTTAAAGAAGATATCCAGCGTGCGGGCTACGATGGAGGGACAGGTGTATCTCTAAAATTATCAGGCTCCACCGATACTTTATATATTTCTCCTGATTCAAAAACGGTTGCATATGCTTACACTCATCAATCAGAGATTCGAAATGTCGCTTTTGTATTTGATTCAGGCTTGGTCAAGGTGTGTGATAGCCCCTCCAGTATCGTAAAAACAGTATCAGCGGCGATTAGTGGGTGCTCTTCTATCTTTGAGCCGAATCAAATTAGAGTCGTTGATTTTCATGCGAATCAGTCAAGTATTGAATCTCAAGGGGTTAGTTCAGGTATTACAACCATTATGATTTCTGCTGAATTAGTAGGAGATACGTCCGTTAATTATTCATCAAGTGTGATTGTAAAAAATAGGAATTGGCGATGAATAAAAATCAACAAGGTGCGGTTGTTTTACTTACAACAAGTGTATTACTAGTTACTGCGTTAATGTTGACTTTTGGTAGTTATCGCTCTGTTTTTTATCAAATAAAAAGATCTCAGAATGAAGTAGAAGCGCGCAAGCAACATTGGGAAGCAGAGGGAGGTCTAGAGTGTGGGTTTACATATATTGTTAATCAAAAATTGCAATCAATACCCAATAATTTAGCGACAGTTTGTAACTCGTATAGTTTTTCTTCCTTAAATGCTGACTTTACAAACCCTGAAATTTTGCTTTCTCAAGTTGGTCATAGCAGTGTTAATAAAAAAATAATCTTTTCATCTTCAGTTGGTTATGGAGCTATGAAGTCGACTTCTGATGTTATTTCTTTTGGCTCAGCACTTTTTTCACCACCAGACCCTGGTGAATTTGACTCGGCTGCTGAAGCTTATGAGTGTATCGGGGCAGTGGTTAAATATAGGTTTATTGCGACTGGTATTACCAATCATGGCGTAAGTAGTTCTATTGAATCTCCAGGAGCCGGGCATGATCCCACTAAGGATTGTAAGCCTTCTCATAAGACATCGACAGCTGTTAAATCAGGGATATGGGAGAACTCCTTTGGAGTGATAAGTTCTCATAATGTTGGGTTAGATATTCAGCGAGATGACACTATCGACCCTTTTAAAGATTTTTTCGGAGTCGATAAAAGTAAGTGGCAAGAGGTTCGTGATGATGTAGATAACGAATTTATTAAAGTTTCAATGCCTTCTAGTAGTGTTGATTGCTATAGCCAATTTTCTGATTCAATAGTGAATGGACAGCCCAATAAAGTTTGGATTGATGGCTCTTGCCAACTAGCGCCAGTTGATGTGACGAATATTGTAAATTTACAGGCTGCACACCCGGGAACCGATTTGTTTTTACTTGTTCATGACGGTGTTTTTGGGGTCACTGGTTCTGGCGATATTAGCGGTGTATTTTTTCATTTTAATAATACTTACTCTCCCACTCCTTCTCAATGGGACTCGATGACGGAAGTGAAACCTTTTGTAAATTCAGTATTTAGTGACCTAATTAATACTATGTATGGTTCTTCAAGTACTCTTACGCCATACCATGCAACTTATGCGCAAGCTGGCGCATTCAGTTTCACGGGGGGACAATTTTTTGATACAGAAGGGCAAATGGCGCTATTTAATAACTCTCTGAATTTTTCATTCAATTCAGATGTTATTGATGAGTTCGAATTTTCACCTAAGCCAAGATGGCAAAAAGGTTCATGGAATGATTTATAAGCAAAAAGGTTTTAGCCTAATTGAAGTACTCATTTCATTTTTATTGATCGGAGTCGGTTCGCTAGGGCTAATTAAGTTACAAACATATGTTGAGCAAAAGTCTGACTTTGCTATTCATAGTGTAGAAGCTTTGAATTTGGCTGAAAATAAGCTGGAATGGTTTAGAACTCGAGGCGCATCTGCCGCTTTATCGAGTATAACGCCTGCGGATTTTGCTACGGATATTGTTGATGGCATGGATCACTCGCATTTTAAATATCAACTTGATTGGACAGTGACGAACAGTTTATCCGGAGCGCTGAAGACCGTTCAGATAACAAGCTCATGGGAAGACCGGTTTGGTAATAATCAAGCGATCGAATTACATACCATGATTTCTAAATACAGCGAGTTCGATTGATTGGGTTTATAACTTCAATGTCGTGATAGTTTGCTCTTCTCGGACATTGTTTACGTGCTAGTTAAAACTCTGTATATGGAATGGTGTTTTTTATGTTTTTATATTGTTGTGGTTGTATGGTATTTTTGCAAAATATGTCTCCATTTATGGAAAATTAGGTGGAATCTTGTGCTTTTTAACAACGACTTTAATAGAATGTGTGCTTTACCAATAGGCCGTGGTCAAAACTTATATTAGGCCTAAACAAAACAACATCACATATGGAGTTACCATGAGTAACCAAGCCGTAAAAAAAGCACCATCGACTGAGAAGATCAGTGGTATGGACCGCTTTCTAAACTTCATTGAACGCGCCGGCAACAAAATTCCAGATCCAGCAATCCTGTTCTTCTGGGCTCTAGTTATTGTATGGGTAGCATCTGCACTTTTATCGAATCTTTCATTCGACTTAATCAACCCTCAAACGGGTGCTGCTCTTGAAGTAAACAACCTACTAACTGGTGAAGCGCTTGCTAGCTTCCTAGCGAATATGGTTACCACGTTCACAGGCTTCGCACCTCTAGGCATCGTACTTGTTGCTATGCTAGGTGTTGGCGTTGCAGACTCTTCAGGCTTCATTACGACTGGCCTTAAGAAGATGCTTAACTTCACGCCAGCTAAGCTACTAACGCCGATGCTAATCTTGGTTGCTATCGTGTCTCACACAGCAGCTGATGCAGGTTACGTTCTAGTAATCCCTCTTGGCGGTATCATCTTCCACGCTGCGGGTCGTCACCCTCTAGCGGGTATTGCAGCAGCGTTTGCTGGTGTATCAGGTGGTTTCTCAGCGAACTTTATCCCTTCAGGTATTGATCCGCTACTAGCTGGTTTCACTCAAACAGCGGCAAACGTTCTTGACCCTGCATATGTGATCAACCCTCTAGCGAACATCTTCTTTACTGGTTTGTCTTCAATTCTAATTGTGGCAATTGGTTGGTACGTTACAGAGAAAATTATCGAGCCTCGTCTTGCTAATACGCCTGTAGATGAAGATGCAGAACAAGCACCTGATCTAGGTACGTTCACAGCCATTGAATCTAAAGCATTCAAATTCGCTGGTTGGGCAATGGTTGCCGGTATTGGTCTGCTTATCGCGGCTCTAATGCCTGAAAACTCAGCACTTCGTTCACCTGAAGGCGAATTAACGGCGTTCTCAGCACCAGTGATGAAGTCTATTGTTCCTCTGATCTTCATCCTGTTTATTATTCCGGGTATCGTCTACGGCCGTGTAGCGGGTACATTCAAGAATAGTAATGATGTTATCAAAGCAATGTCTGAGACGATGGCAACGATGGGCGCATACATTGTAATGTCGTTCTTCTGTGCTCAGTTCCTATCTGCATTCGCTCAATCAAACATCGGTACTATGCTGGCACTTTACGGTGCTGAAGGCTTGAAAGCGATGGACCTTCCAGGTGAAGCAACGGTTGTTGGTATGATTCTACTAACGGCTGCAGTTAACCTTCTTGTTGGTTCTGCTTCAGCTAAGTGGGCACTGATTGGTCCTATCCTAGTTCCAATGCTAATGGTTGTGGGTATCTCTCCTGAGCTATCTCAAGCGGCTTACCGTGTAGGTGACTCAGTGTCTAACATCATCTCTCCACTAATGGTGTTCTTCCCACTGGTTGTTGTTTACTGTCAGCGCTATGTTAAGTCGACAGGTATCGGTACTCTAGCTTCTCTAATGATGCCATTCTCGATTGCGATGTTAATCGGTTGGTCTATCTTCTTGCTAGCTTACTGGGCTCTTGGTATCCCACTAGGTATCCAAGCACCTTACACTTACACAATGTAAGATTGAACTAAGCAAAACTAAGCTTTATTCATTGCTAAGCCCGCACCGAAATGTGCGGGCTTTTTTTCGCTATTTTTTCCGTTTTTTATATCCAAGGTTTTTATATCCAAAACTTTCTATATCCAAAAATTTTTATATTCAAAATAATGGCACTCAGCTTATACTCCGGATTACGGCTAATTGTTGGCCGGTAAATTTAGGAAATCCAAGCCACATGAAAATTCTGCTTTTAGTAGGGTTAATTGTTTTAAATGGTCTGTTTGCCATGTCTGAGATTGCATTGGTAGCAGCAAAAAATAGTCGGCTGAAACGCTTAGCCGAAAAACACCGCTCCGCTCAGGTTGCTCTTGATCTCAAAGAAAACCCAACCCGCTTCCTCTCTACAATCCAAATCGGTATCACGGTAATCGGCCTACTCAGCGGGATTGTGGGTGAGGCGACGCTATCGGCTCCACTAGCCGTTCAACTTGAACTGTGGGGACTAGACCCAACACAAGCGAACATCTTGTCTACTGCGGTTGTGGTGGTAGGTATTACTTATTTCGCTATCGTTGTCGGTGAGTTGGTACCAAAGCGTTTTGCTCAGTCTCAAGCTGAAAACATTGCTGTGTTAGTCGCGCTGCCAATCTTCTGGTTATCTAAAATCGCGACGCCGTTTGTGTTTGCGTTGTCGGCTTCAACGGAAGGTATTCTTAAGTTGATGGGCCGAGGCGGTGAAGAAGATAGCGTTACCGAAGATGATATCCATGCACTTGTGAAAGAGGGCTCAGAATCGGGTGTGATTGAACGCGGCGAACAAGAGATGATTCGTAATATCTTGCAGCTTGATGATCGTCTTGTGAGCTCATTGATGACTCCGCGTCGAGACATCGACTTTCTGGATGTCGACCAACCCGTTGAGCAGATATTAAAGAAACTGCGTTCATCAAAACACAGTGTGTTTCCATTGTGCCAAGATCACCTCAATAAAGTGGTGGGTACAGTGTCAGCCAAAGCCTTGCTGAATCAGGCGGGCAATCTAAGCATTCAAGTGATCATGGGGCTGTCTCGCTCGCCGATCTATGTTCCAGAATCGATGAAAGCTCTGCGTCTACTTGGCTACTTTAAAGAGTCGGGCACCGAGATGGCATTCATTGTCGACGAGTATGGCGATGTTCAAGGTCTTGTGACTCATTACGATATTCTTGAGGCGATTGCTGGCGAGCTATCGAATAATCCGAACGATCTTTGGACCGAGCAAGTGGAAGACGGTTTGTTGGTGGATGGATTGATTCCTATCAGTGAACTGAAAAACCGTTTAGAGCTATCGGATTTTGAGGGCGAAAGCGAGAGCTTCCAAACGCTGAATGGCCTTGTGACATGGTTAATAGGGCGCTTACCGGATGCAGGCGAAGTTGTTCAATACCAGCAGTGGCAGTTTGAAATTATCTCTGTTGAGAACAATCGCATTGTGAGTATCAAAGCGACGCCAATAGCCGATGACATAGAAGACGCTAATAGCTAACAGTTCGACCAACCAGTAAGCGGCAATGGTTCATTGTCTGTTGTTGTCTATTACCTCTTTATTGTTCATTATCTCTAAGATTAGGTATGCTTCACCGCATACCTATTTTCGTTTTTATCCTTTGTTTCTGGAGTTCCCTTTGTCAGACCATCAATTCACCCCTCAAGATGAAATCTTCATGCGACGCGCCATCGAGGTGGCTACGCAAGCAGAGAGCGAGGGAGAGGTTCCTGTTGGTGCAGTATTAGTAAAAGATGGGGAGATTATCTCTGAAGGATGGAACCGTTCGATTGGCAGCCACGATGCTACGGCACACGCAGAAATTGAAACCTTGCGTAAAGCCGGTCAAACCTTAGAAAACTATCGGCTACTCGATACCACTTTATACGTTACGCTAGAGCCTTGCCCAATGTGCGCAGGTGCCTTGCTACACAGCCGAGTAACGCGCATTGTGTTTGGTGCTCCAGACTTAAAAGCAGGCGCTGCAGGTACAGTGTTGAATTTGTTTGAAAGCCAGGCCTCATACCACTATGCCGACGTTGAACATGGTTTGTTAGAGGAAGAGTGCCGTGAGCAATTACAAGCGTTTTTCAAGCGTCGTAGAAAAGAGATAAAAGAGAAGCGAAAGCAAGAACGTCTGTTGGAAGAGCAGCGTTTAGAAGCAGAGATGAAGGCTGGCAATAAGAAATAGCAGCGTACTTTCGGCACTCTCTATCGCAAGAGTGCCAAGCAAACTGACTGAGTAACTACATT
This sequence comes from Vibrio sp. 10N.261.51.F11, assembly GCF_041471665.1. Taxonomy (NCBI): domain Bacteria; kingdom Pseudomonadati; phylum Pseudomonadota; class Gammaproteobacteria; order Vibrionales; family Vibrionaceae; genus Vibrio; species Vibrio sp. 10N.261.51.F11. Next base: position 11,220 of record NZ_JBFROW010000061.1, read on the forward strand.
TACTCAGCAATCATCTGCATGAAAGCGCGATTGCGCCAAATGATCTTCTTCTTATTATTTGAAAGCATACGCTTACGACGGTTTGCAGCAACGGTCTTATCAAGGCGTTTCGATTTCAGTTTCTTCATCATTTCAATGATTTCCTATTTGTCGTCTGACTTTTTAGTTTGGACTAACGATTTAATTATAGTGTTATTCGTTTGTTTGGCCTGTCGCACGCTTGGCTTAAATAGAAGAGCAGTTCTAGTCTAAAGCCAGCATTGCAGTGCAACAGAGCATAATCTTGATTGTGGTGTGCCGTTATAAGGTTCGATTGTTACTGCAATATGACACTCTAGATCTCATCATCATTTTCTTGCCTGCTTCCCTTATCCCTTAGTGACGAAAGAAGAGTCGAAAAAAGACAATAAAAAAGAGCAATGCTAGATGGCATTGCTCTTTTGGGTTTTACTGTGAAGGCTCAGAACTGCTTACTGTCGACTGAGCTGCGCTGATACTCGATTCAGCACCTGAGGTTTCTAAAGGTGGGATCACCACCAAACCTTCAAGGGTCGCTTCTTGTTCTTTATTGCGCTTATTTACATGGCCAATAATGCTTTGGTAATAACGGCGAATGTTTTCAACGTAGTTTCTCGCTTCATCACCACGCGCATACCCATATCGAGTTTGGCTGTAGTACTTCTTCTGTCTTAACAGAGGCAATCTGTCTTTCACATCGCCCCAAGCATCAGGATCTCCTCCTTGTGCCTTCGTGAGGCGACGCGCGTCCATCATGTGCCCGTAACCGACATTGTATGAAGCAAGTGCAAACCAGATCTTTTCGTGTTGAGTGATTGAATCTGGTACTCGGTTCACGATACGACGCAGGTACTCAACACCGCCTTGTACCGACTGGTTCGGGTCGAGACGGTTGGTTACCCCAACACTCTTCGCGGTGGGCAGTGTCAACATCATCATGCCACGAACACCCGTTGGTGAGCGCGCAACAGGGTTCCAGTGTGATTCTTGGTAGGCCAAAGCGGCAATCAAGCGCCAATCAAATTCTTGAGAGTACCTTTGAAATAGCGGCGACCATTTTGGCAACTTGCTGTCCAGTGCGCGGATAAATGCACGAGTATCAACGTAGTCAAAAGTGCCGATGTGGCCGATGTATTTCTCTTCTAGTGAAGCCAGTTCACCAGACTGTTTTAGGTTACCGAAGAACTCAATCAGCAAAGCATACAGGCTTTCATCTTCCGATCTATTTAGGTACCAAGAGATAGGTTGGTCTTCTGTCAGCTCAAATGCCAAGGCAACATCTGGGTACAAACGTTGCGCCAGTGATAGCTCGATAGAGTCGGCCACTGTGAATAAACGTTCGCCTGTTGATACTTCTTTTAGCAGGTCATTGATGTCTGCATTGCCAACCGCGTCATAGATGAAGTCATCGTGCGTTTTCTGCAGCAGTTTGAGTGTTGGTTCAAAGTGTGAGTCTTTCACCACAACCAAAGATGGCGTTAATGTGTCAGTAGACGCCGCCTCTTCTGATTCAGTTTGTGCTTTAACAAAGTCAACCTGACGCTCATTCTCGAAATTGATCAGTTGTTCAAGGTTTCTCGGTCGCCACTGGCCTTTTTTGTATACGACCTGTTGGCTTACGTAGTAATAAGCAGGTGCGGCGCGATAAGCTCGTGTCAGTTTGTTGTTTTGCGTTAAGCCGGTCGCGATAAGATCGATTTCGCCTTTCTGCAGTGCAGGGAACAAGCCAGACAAACGGTAAGCGGGTTTAACCTCAAGCTTTACACCAAGCTCCTGCGCAAATTCACGAGCTAATTCGTAATCCAAGCCAGCAGGACCATCAGGACCGATGTAATAAGAGAGTTGGTTATTTAGGGTGCCGACACGAAGAACGCCACGATCTCGTATCTGCTCAAGGACACTTTTAGGTTCAGATTCAATCTGGCATCCAGCCAACCCAAATAGGGCGATGGCGAGCAGAAGGAACTTAGACGAAAAGATGAGCGTAAATTTAGGCATCAAAATGAAATCTCGAAAAGTGGAAGCTCCTTTATACCAAACCCCGCAAGGCTGGCAAAGCAGGTTTAATTAAACAGTTGTAAAAGTGGTGATAAATGCAGCAAAAGTACCATTTACGCAGAAAGATAAAAAAAATCACGCAAACGGTTGCTTTTGGTGTTACGTCACAAAAAGAAATGCTTTATAATGCGCTCGCATTGAAGAGGTGGGATCGGCATAGGTTTTTAAACCTTCGGGAATAGCTTCGAAGAAAACAGTTAGGTTTTTCCTTTAACCCACTGAATTTATTCCAATACTACCTTAATCAACTGCATAAGAGACGTAAGCACATGAGAATTTTGCGTGGCTCCCCAGCTCTATCTGAGTTTCGTGTTAACAAGCTTTTAGAGCTTTGTCGTGAATTAAGCTTACCTGTAACAGGTATTTACGCTGAGTTTGCCCACTTTGCTGATCTAACGGCAGACCTAGATGAGTCTGAAGTTGAGAAGCTAGAAAAGCTACTGACTTACGGTCCAACGATTGAAGAGCATGAACCTGAAGGTTTACTGCTGCTTGCAACGCCACGCCCAGGCACTATCTCGCCTTGGTCTTCAAAATCAACAGATATCGCACACAACTGCGGACTGGCTAAAGTGTCACGTCTAGAGCGCGGTACTGCTTTCTACATTGAAACCTCTGCTGAACTTTCTGAACTTCAACTTGTTGAGCTGAAAGCAATCCTGCACGACCGTATGATGGAAGTGGTTTTCACTGACTTCGAATCAGCGGCGGCACTATTTACCGTTGCTGAGCCTGCTCCTTATGCGGAAGTTGACCTACTAACTGGTGGACGTAAAGCGCTTGAAAAAGCAAACGTTACCCTAGGTCTTGCACTTGCAGAAGATGAGATTGATTACCTTCTTGAAAGCTTCACTGAGAAGCTAGGTCGTAACCCGACGGACATCGAGCTAATGATGTTTGCACAAGCGAACTCAGAGCACTGTCGTCATAAGATCTTTAACGCTGATTGGACTATCGATGGCGTTAAGCAAGAAAAATCATTGTTCAAGATGATTAAGAACACCTTTGAAACGACACCAGAACATGTTCTGTCTGCTTATAAAGATAACGCAGCGGTAATGACAGGTTCTGAAGTTGGTCGTTTCTTCCCAGATCCAGAAACTCGCCAGTACAGCTACCACCAAGAAAAAACACACATCTTGATGAAAGTTGAAACGCACAACCACCCAACGGCAATCTCACCGTGGCCAGGCGCATCGACAGGTTCAGGCGGTGAAATCCGTGATGAAGGCGCAACCGGTATTGGTGGTAAGCCAAAAGCGGGTCTTGTTGCTTTCTCTGTATCTAACCTTAAGATCCCGAACTTCGTTCAACCTTGGGAAACTGACTTTGGTAAGCCAAGCCGTATCGTTACTGCTCTGGATATCATGCTTGAAGGTCCTCTTGGTGGCGCGGCATTCAACAACGAATTTGGTCGTCCAAACCTACTTGGCTACTTCCGTACTTACGAAGAGAAAGTAAACTCTCACGCAGGTGAAGAAGTGCGTGGTTACCACAAACCAATCATGCTAGCTGGTGGTCTTGGCAACATCCGTGATGAGCACGTTCAGAAGAAAGAGATCCCGGTAGGTGCAAGCCTAATCGTTCTAGGTGGTCCTGCGATGAACATCGGCCTTGGCGGCGGTGCGGCATCTTCAATGGATTCTGGTTCTTCTTCTGAAGATCTTGATTTCGCTTCTGTACAACGTGAAAACCCAGAGATGGAGCGTCGTTGTCAGGAAGTTATCGACCGTTGTTGGCAGCTTGGTGATGCGAACCCAATCGCATTTATCCACGATGTGGGCGCGGGCGGTATCTCGAATGCTCTTCCTGAGCTAGTCGACGATGGCGAGCGTGGCGGTATCTTTAATCTACGTGACGTGCCAAACGATGAGCCGGGTATGAGCCCACTTGAGATCTGGTGTAACGAATCTCAAGAGCGTTATGTAATGGCGGTTGCTGATAAAGACATGGCAACGTTCGACGCGATTTGTAAGCGTGAACGTGCACCGTACGCAGTGGTTGGTAAAGCAACTGAAGAACGTGATCTGAAATTAGAAGATTCACACTTCGACAACACGCCAATCGACATGCCAATGGACATCCTATTAGGTAAAACACCTAAGATGCACCGTGACGCGAAAACGCTAAAAGCTAACAACCCTGCGATTGACCGTTCTGGCATCGAGATGAACGAAGCGGTTGACCGTGTTCTTCGCTTGCCAACAGTCGCTGAGAAAACATTCCTTATCACCATCGGTGACCGCTCGGTAACAGGCCTTGTAGCTCGTGACCAAATGGTTGGTCCATGGCAGGTTCCTGTTGCTAACTGCGCAGTAACAGCGGCAAGCTACGACTCTTACCACGGTGAGGCTATGTCTCTTGGTGAGCGTACGCCAGTGGCACTTCTAGACTTCGGCGCATCGGCTCGTCTAGCGGTTGGTGAAGCAATTACTAACATCGCAGCGACCAACATCGGCGATATCAAACACATTAAACTGTCGGCTAACTGGATGTCTCCAGCAGGTCACCCAGGTGAAGATGCAGGTCTTTACGAAGCGGTTAAAGCGGTTGGTGAAGAACTATGTCCAGCTCTGGGTCTAACTATCCCAGTGGGTAAAGACTCAATGTCGATGAAGACTAAGTGGGAAGAGAATGGCGAGCAGAAAGAAGTAACGTCTCCGCTATCTCTTGTTATCACTGCGTTTGCACGTGTTGAAGATGTTCGTAAGACGATTACTCCTCAGCTTCGCACTGACAAAGGTAATACAAGCCTAGTTCTTATCGACCTAGGTAACGGCAAAAACCGTATGGGTGCAACAGCACTTGCACAGGTTTACAAGCAGCTTGGTGACAAGCCAGCAGACGTAGACAACGCAGCGCAACTAAAAGGTTTCTACGAAGGCGTTCAAGCACTTGTAGCGAACGACCAAGTTGTCGCTTACCACGATAAAGGCGATGGTGGTCTATTCGTAACGCTAGCAGAAATGGCATTCGCAGGTCACTGTGGTGTTAATGCAAACATTGAAGCGTTAGGTGAAGACACGCTAGCAGCACTGTTCAACGAAGAGCTAGGTGCAGTAATCCAAGTCCGTAACGACGACCTAGACGCAGTACTTTCTACTCTTGCAGCTAACGGTCTAGAAGCATGTTCTCATGTGATTGGCAGCGTTGTTGGTGAAGGGGAAGCATCAGATGAACTAGTGATTAAGTCTGGCGAGTCTGTAGTGATTGAACGTAACCGTACTGAACTACGTACTATCTGGGCTGAGACAACGCACAAGATGCAAGGTCTGCGTGATAACCCAGTATGTGCTGACCAAGAACATGAAGCGAAGAAAGACAACTCGGACCCAGGTCTGAACGTGAAACTGAGCTTTGACGTAAACGAAGACATCGCAGCACCGTTCATCAACACAGGTGCTAAGCCTAAGATGGCGATTCTACGTGAGCAGGGTGTTAACTCTCACGTTGAAATGGCAGCAGCATTCGACCGTGCAGGCTTCGAAGCAACTGATATTCACATGAGCGACATCCTAACAGGTCAAGCGGTACTAGAAGAATACAACGGCCTTGTGGCATGTGGTGGCTTCTCTTACGGTGATGTACTAGGTGCTGGTGAAGGTTGGGCGAAGTCGGTTTTGTTTAATGACTCTACTCGTGACCAGTTTGAAAACTTCTTCAAGCGTGAAGATACTTTCTCTCTAGGTGTGTGTAACGGTTGTCAGATGCTGTCGAATCTACGTGAACTTATCCCAGGTGCGGAGTACTGGCCACGTTTCGTTCGCAACGAATCTGAGCGCTTTGAAGCACGTTTCAGCCTAGTAGAAGTTCAGAAGTCAGATTCTGTATTCTTCAACGGCATGGAAGGTTCTCGTATGCCAATCGCTGTTTCTCACGGTGAAGGCCGCGTAGAAGTACGTGATAACGACCACCTAAACGCGATTGAAAACTCAGGTACGGTTGCTCTACGTTACGTTGATAACAACGGTAACCAAACGCAGCAATACCCGAATAACCCGAATGGTTCGCCAAACGCTATCACAGGTTTAACAACGACTGACGGCCGCGTGACAATTATGATGCCTCACCCAGAGCGTGTATTCCGTACGGTTGCAAACTCTTGGTCTCCGGAAGGTTGGGGCGAGAATGGCGCTTGGATGCGTATGTTCCAAAACGCACGTAAGAACGTGGGTTAATTGAAAACGATTTAAACAGTGTTATCGGGACAATAACCACAAGCGCAGATCGAAAGGTCTGCGCTTTTTTTGGTGGTGAGTGTGGTGTAGGGATCACCGTATAGTGGATGTGTGTATAACAAACTTTTGGACAGAAATGAGTTTTGGAAAATCAAACATTAGCAAATGACTAATAACTTCAGGTATGACAAATAACTAAACCTGATAGAAAAACTGCCACCAAAGAGCAAAAGACAAGACCTGACCCTATTGTTTTTTGTACGCAAAAAAACAGCAGTCAGTGATAGGGTTTAATCGCCAAATAAATTCTACGCAAACTACCATTTTCATGCCGGGCTAAATGACATGGTTCAGCATGCACTCCCAAGGGCCTCAAAGGGAAGATTGAGCACCTTCTGCCCATTTGGTCAGCTTTAAATCGTCCAAAATAAGAAGCACGCAAGGCACAACAATTGACGCTAGTAACGTAGCCGAGACTAAGCCAAACGCAATACTGGCAATTAACGGGATCAGAAATTGCGCTTGCGTACTGGTTTCGATTAACAGTGGAAGCAATCCTGAAAATGTGGTTAACGAGGTGATAAATATCGCTCTAAATCGGTCACGTACCGCCTCTCGACAAGCGTCTATCAAGCGCTCGCCTTGGGCGATATTCTTCTTAATAAAATTGACCAACAGAATGTTATCGTTAACGACGATACCCGCTAAGGTAGCAAAGCCAACCAAGCTTGGAATAGTCAAATCGAACCCCATGCCCAAGTGCCCCCATACCACACCAATCCAGCCCATAGGGATTGCCAGCAGCACAGCAATCGGTTGAGTGTAGCTTTGTAACAGGAACACTAAAATAAGATAAATCCCCACCACGCCAAGAGCAAAGAAGGTCGCCAGCGAGGAGCCCGTATCTGAGCTTTCTTTATCCTGACCTTGCGAGGTGAAGGTGATGTCTGGGAATTTGTGTTGAGTTTGCGAGACAAATTCGCTATTGAACTGCAGCATGATTTCACGCGCATTGGCAACCCGCGTATCGATATTGCCTTGCACAACCACAGTGTTCATCCCATTAATGCGGTGAATTCGCGAGAAGGCTTGTTTTCTGTCAAACGTCGCAACACTTGATAATGGAACTAGGGTTCCATTGCCTGCCGTCACCATCAAGTTATTCAACTCATACAGGCTAGCTTGGTGCGTAAACTCATCCAGTCTCACACTAATATCCACCAGCTCGCCTTGTTGGAAAACCGTCAGATCAGTACTGCCTTTTACCGCGCTGCGCAGCGTTTGAGCAATGTTGGAAGCATTAACTCCCATCACGCCAGCTTCATCTTTAAGGTTAACGTGAAATTCGGTTCTGCCCTCACGCAGATCGGTGGAGAGGTTATAGACACCGTCAAATCCCTTCAACCATTTCACCAGCGAGCGGCTGACTTGATTGAGCTCTTGTAACGACTCACCCTGAACCCGAATATCAATGCCATTGCCAGCAATGCCCCGTTCTTTATCGGTAAACTTGAGTGAAACCACATCCGCCGTAGGGCCTACTTTTTGTTTCCAATCTTGGATCAGATCTTTAATGCTCTGCTGCCTAAATTGCGCTGGCAATAGATCGGCACTGACGGTTGCCATATGCGGCCCCGACTCATTAGCATCAGCATTTGAGTTGAACATGATCGTGGTGCTCGCGACCAAAGGTTTTGAGCTTGGGTATTTCTCTGCGTATTCTTGGTTGAGTTCATCAAGCGCGTTTGAAACCTTCTCCACCACCGCCTCTGTCTGGCTCAGTAAACTGCCTTGAGGGAGCAAGATACGCGCCTGCAGCACATCACTTTCCAAGGCAGGCATGGCTTTGAATTTCAGCCAACCTGACGAAATGGAAGCGGTTGAAATCATCACCACCATCACCAATATCCCTACTGAAAGATAAGGTGCATTCATCGCCTTGACACTCACTGGCACAAAGAATCTGTCTCTGATGTTTTCAAAACCGGCAATGAACTTGTCCCGTATAGGATTACAGCGAGATTCAGTATGGCTATGTGCCAAATGAGACGGCAAGATCAAGAAAGCTTCTATCAGACTAACAAGCAAGGTAATCAATAACACGATGGGAATATAGCGTAGTACTTCGCCCATCTTGCCTGTGAGAAACATCAGCGGCCCTATCACCATGATGGTGGTAGCAAACGATGCAATCACACCTGGGAAGACTTGTTTGGTACCTTCAATTGCAGCGTCAAACGCGGGTAGCCCTTGTTGCCTCTTGGCAGCGATGTTTTCTGCAATGATCAACGAGTCGTCCATTAGCAGACCAATCGCGACAATCAGCCCGACCAGCGTCATCATATTCAGGGTATAACCGAGAAGTTGTATCGCAAAAATGGCGCCAAGGAATGAAACCGGCAGCCCCATGGTGACCCAAAAGCTAAAGCGAATATTAAAAAACGCCCACAACATCAAAAATGCCAGTGCTAATCCCTGTGTGCCATTGCTGGTGAGGATTCTCAGACGCTCAATAATATTGGTGCTGGAATCTTGGGTGATGGTTAAAGCGACGCCTTCAGGGGCTCTCGCCTGTTCTTTTTCAACGATGCTGACGATCGCATCTTTGACCGTTAAGGTATCTTGAAATTGCGTTTTGGACACCTGAAGCAAAGCGGCACGCTGACCATTGAACAGGATTTGATTTTCATCGCTAGTGAACTTCTGCTGAATAACGGCAACATCACCGAGGCGAACCTGAGTCCCCGTCTCACTGGATTTAATCACGATATTTTCGAAGTCTCTGACGTTGCTGCCTAAGTGGTCGAAGCGGACGCTGATCTCTTCCAAGTCATTACTAAATACGCCAGCAGGAGTGCTGATACTTTGCTGTTGTACTAGATTGGACAAGTCGGACACACTCAGGCCGTACTGCTGCAACTTCCACTGCGATACGCGAATTTCTATTTCTTGATCCGCAAAACCGCTCACGGTCACCTGAGCGATCAATGGGCTCTCTTTTAACTTGTGCTTAATTTGTTGGGCATAGAGATATAAGTCCCTATCTGACATATTGCCGGTAATCGCGACACTGGCCACCGTTGCCACTCGGTCCAGTTTCGACACCGTGATCTGCTCAACTCGATCCGGAAAATCACTGATGGCGTTAACCTGCTGTTGAATATCGCTGGTTAAAGTGTCAATGTCTTCATCATCGCCGATTTCCACATTGGCGATGACCAAACTCTCTCGGGCATCACAGCTTAACTCTTTAATTCCACTCAGCTTATCGAGAGAATCTTCCAACGGGTAACACACTTCTTCCATCATCTCAAAAGGTGACGCGCCCGGATAAACGATCCGAACCTCAATATTTTTGGTCGGCGTCAACGGAAAAGTGTCTTTCTGCAGTTTGGGCAAGGCAAAAGCCCCTAACAGCAGTACCGCCATCATCAGGACATTGGCGCCAGTGGTGTGCCGAGCAAAAAAAGCGATCATAATTTGCCCTCTTTCTGAATCGCGTTTAGGGCTTTAAATCCGCTCTGCGTATCCAACCAAAGGCCGATTTTCTCATCCGGTTGCGGTTGTAAAGCCATCCCCTCAACGGCGGGTGAAAGTTTACTTAGCACAACCACATCACCGAATTCCACGCCAGATTTGATCACCGCAACCTGCCCTTGGACGAAATCTATCCTGACAGGTTTGCTTTTCAGTTTACCTTCAGAGACAGTGTAAACTTTACCATCATGGATGGCGTTTATCGGTAGCAAGACTTGTTGCTCCATCATTGGTGCTTTAATCGTGACTTTAACGAAAGTCCCACGAATAAGTGGTGGCTTCTCCCCGGGAATGGCTTGCTGATAGGGCTGATTTACTTGTGCAACCAGGCTTTGGCTTTGAGTCTGAGCATCGATTTCACCGCCGGAGCGGCTGATCTCGGCAGGCCAAGTAATTACTTTATCGCCTGCTTGGAGCTCGACTGTCGCGCTCAAGTTGCTATGAACATCTTCGTCAAGCGAGTCAAAGCGATTGGAATTTCTTAGCGGACGCATTTTACCAAGCGGAAACTGCGCGCGAACCTCAACGGCATCGATGTCATCCGCTTTGAGCAGCAATTCCCCCTTGTTGACATACTCGGCGAGTCCAACCAAGGTTTCGACAATGCGAATATCAAATGGGGCTTTAATTACGGTTTGTTCGAGATCTCGGTTTGCAAGTGCTAGTTCCGTTTGCAAAACCTTTTGCTGCGCTTGATTAATTGCCAGTTGGTTTTTCTGTGTCTGGAGCTGTTGCTGGCTGCTGAGCAAGTCTTTGGTCGCGCGGTCTTTCTCTGTTTTGGAGATATGCCCGGTTTCACTCAATTTGATTGAGCGGGCATATTCTGACTGTTGTACCTCAAACTCTTTCTCTGCAATCTTGAGCGAATCGATAATGGTCTGATTCGTTAGCATTAGCACTTCAAGCTCAGCTTGCAAACGGGCAATAGTAAGTTGATAAGCGGTGGGGTCAATTCTAAGGAGTTCGCTGTCTTTGCGGATAATAGCGCCCGTTTTGTATTGCTCAGAAACCCACACAACCGCGCCGTCAAGTTCAGACTGTGCCTGCCAGTCTTGAACAGACTCGGTATGTCCATATCCGATGGCAGAAGGTTGGATATTTCGCGGCTCGACTTTCAACACCCGAACCACCTTTTTAGCAGTCGTATTACTCGCATTAGGCGGTTCAGCCTTCATCCCTGGTGCGATCACCAATAACGCGATGCCCAACAAAACAGGAGGAACAAACAGAGCCCTTTGTAACCAGCTATACCTAGTCATAGCGATTCCCTTACTATATATTAGCTTTTCCTTAAGCAAAAGGTAGCACACCAACATAAGCGGATTTGCTTCCTTGATCTCAAAATAAGTCAGGCCTCACAAATGGAGGCCTGATTGAATTGAGCTACTGATTGTTTTTGCCTTTGCCCATGGTATTTTTGGGGTTCACCATGCCTTGATGAGCATTAAACTCTTGTTGAGAGATAGCGCGATCCGCGTTGCTATCTAACGAAGCAAAACTGTGGCTTTGATTGATATTTTTCAACGTACGTCCCTCTTCTGCTCGCTGGGCAATACGTTCTGAGCGTGCTTGATAGAACTCGGCTTCGGTTATCTTGCCATCACCATCGAGATCAAACTGTGAAAATACTGGGCGTGACATATTGTTATTCATGCCTTTATTCATTCCACCAGCCATTGCTCCGAAGGCAATAACGATACCGAGTAACGCGATTATCGTGCTTTTGATTTTCATGACGTTTTCCTTCTCTTTGTTTCACTACTTAAGAATATACTAATGTAAGTAAGATAACGTCATGTGATGTAAAGGTATGTAAAGATGGCTAAGTAGATATCGATTTATGTTCTTATCGGTTTGTAAGCGCAGCGCAACAGAAATTATGAAACTTCTGCCGCTCGTACTCTGGTAAGAGTACAGGCATAGCTATGTCCAAATGGTTTTCAAATTATCCCAAACTTTCAGCCACCGAAACCGAAAAGCCAATGATATAAAATCCCTAGTTTCGAAAAATATGGCGATTTTTAGACATTCAGAGTGTTTTCGAACTTTTGCCCAGCAGTTTGCCTTGCAAATATCCAACAGACAAGGGATTACTTTTAGTAGGGCAAATGCATGTTAACATTCTGTTAACTCTGACTGGTGATGGGGCAATAATGATTCCCAGAACATACAAAAAAGCCGCTGGATTGAACCCCAGCGGCTTATTATTTTCTAGCATCTAGCATCTAGC